>CAUJGI010000155.1 GCA_963169155.1 Chloroflexota bacterium | reverse complement strand
GGTGGGGCTTGGCCTGCTGGGGTTGGTGCTGCGGGTTTTGCCCTTTTCACCCTCACCCCGGCCCTCTCCCTCACGGGAGTGGGGGCCGGATTCCCTCCCCCTCTCTGGGGGAGGGCTGGGGTGGGGGTCATTCCCCCTGCTGTTACTCGCCTTCGACGTCATTCTCTTTTTTGCCGTCGTGTTCAACTATCTGCTGGTCAGCCCCGCCGGGGCGATGGGCCGCTTCTTTTTCCCGGCGCTGCCCGCGCTGGCCGTGCTGACGTTTTACGGGCTGGCCGCCTGGGTCGATCTCATCTGGCCGCCGCAGTTAGTTGCCACTCGCTACTCGCCACTCGCCGTACTCGCCACACTTGTTAACATTTGTATGGCCACTCTCACCATCATCGCCATTTTTGGCTACCTGGCGGCAGCCTTTGCCCGGCCCGAGCCATTTGCGGCGGATACGGCCGTTCCCAACCCCACCCACGCCCAGTTCGACAGCTTTGTCATTTTGCGCGGCTATGAGCTGGACGACACGACGCTGCATCCGGGCGGCTATCTCACGCTCGATTTGTACTGGGAAGTGGTTGGCCAGCCGCCCGGCAACTTTTTGCTCTTTGTGCATCTGATTGATCAGGCGACCGGCACGCTGATTGCCCAGCGTGATACCCATCCGGGCCTGGGCAGCTTCCCCAGCAGCCAGTGGCAGCCCGGCGACCGCTTCATCGAGTCGATTCGCCTGCATGCCAGCGAGACGTTGTACACGCCGGGAACGGCCGAACTCAGTATCGGGCTGTACGCGCCGGGGGAAAACAGCTACCGGCTGGGCATCGCCAACGCCGAAGGCACGTTTTTGGGCGACGCTCTGCCGCTGGACCACATTGCCATAGCCGAAGTGGACAATTGGCGTGACGATGGGCAATCGTTCCCCAACTTGCTTAACCAAAACTTTTTCAACGACATCCGGTTGACGGGGTATGAGTACAACAATCGGGTGCTGGCGCCTGGCGATTCGTTGGAAATTACGCTGTACTGGGAAGCGCTGCGTGATGCGCCGCCGGATTATCTGGTGGAGGTCGCCCTGTGCCCCCTGCCCTGCCCCGATTGGCAGCCAGCGCTGGTTACGGCCGTTTCGCCGCCCGCAAGCGCCCCAACCAGCAGCTGGCATAACGGCCAGATTGTGGTTGATTCCCATACTTTGCCGCTGGATGCTGCCCTGGCCCCCGGTTCTTACAGTATTCACGTAGCATTAATTGACGCGGTAACAAAAGCCCCGCAGAATATTGTAGCCGAGGATGGACACTATATTGATGATCGCTTATTATTGTCAGATGTCCGTGTTCAACCATAAAAATACCTCGGTTTTCAAGAGCGTCTAAAAGGTTTTCTATTTGTGACAGCGGAACGATATAGCCATTTCCGGGTCGGTTTGGTAGGACTGTTGCTGATGGTTGGCAGCATCCTGTACATTCTGCTGCCGTTTACCGCGCTGCGCTGGGCACAAACCCCGTTTCTTGGCTTCTTTGTAGACCCCAATCTGGTAATAAATGATTCCGGCGAGCCGTCCTGGCCCAGCCAGGGCGACAACCCGCTGGTGAGCTACCCGGACCGGATTACGGCCGTTAACAACCAGCCTGTCACCACCATCGATGAGTTTCTGGCTGCCCTGGCAGGTCAACAAATCGGCGACACGGTCAGCCTGACGCTGGTGCAGCCGCCGCCCAGCATTGATATCGAAGCCAACTTCCCCGAGCCAGAGCGCATTGTTGAACTGCCCGTCATTCCCTTAACCACCCTGAGTATTTGGAACCAGTTTGGTCTCTTTTACCTCACCGGGCTGATCATGTTTATCATTGGCATCTGGACCTTTTCGGTGCGGCCCAAGGCCGAATCGGCCCAGGTGTTTGCTTTGTTCATGGCCTTCGCCGCGCTGGCGGTGGGCTCTTTGTTTAATCTGCTCACCTCGCATCAATTTGCCCGCATCTGGCTATTGACGCTGTCGGTGACGCCGGGCTTGAGTGTGTGGTTAGCGGCCGTTTTTCCCCACGAGATAAATTTTGTCATCCGCTACCCGCGCAGCAAGTGGCTGCTGCTGCTGCCGGGAGTAGCGGCGGGCATTTGGGCGCAAATCTGGCTCTACAACGAGGCCAACGCCTGGTACTACGCCATCCCCTGGCGTACCCTGTTTTTGCTAAATGGGCTGGCCATTTTGCTTTCCCTGGTTCTGATGGCGTACCGGGGGGGCTGGTCACCCTCGCCGCTGGTGCGGCAGCAGGCGCGCATCATCCTGGTGGGCAGCCTGATTGCTTTTACGCCGCTGGTGCTCTTTTTTATTCCCGCCTCGCAAATGGTTGATGTAGCCTGGCTGCCGACAGCTTTTTACCTGCCGCCATTGGTTATTTATCCGCTGGCCATTGCCTACACCATCATTCGCTACCGGCTGCTGGATGTAGACCAGATCATGCGCCGGTCTATCTCCTACGTCCTCATGACCGGCCTGCTGTTGGTTGCTTTTGTGCTGGTGGCAGTGGGCCTGAGCAATACGTTTGGCACGGTGATTGACAATCCCGTTGTGCTGGCGATTTTGATCGTCTTGCTCGTTCTGGCCTTCAATCCGCTGCGCAGCAGGCTGCAAGAGGCGATTGACCAGCTCTTTTTCCGCGAGCCGGTGGCGTTAGACAAGCTGCTGCGGGCGTATAACCGGGCGTTGACAACGGCCGTAAACACCGATCAGGTAGCCAATGCCCTGCTGAAATACGTCGCCTCCGGCGTGCCAGACGCCACACCGCACCTTTTTCTGCCTGATGCGCAGATGAACTATTTTGCCAGCTACCACAACCACACCTCGGGGCGGCTCAGCGTGGAATCGCCGCTGGTGGCCTACATGAGCCAGACCAATGGGCCGATTGATCTGACCGAAGAGCGGGCCTGGCCGGACTCGCTGGCGGGCCAGACAGAGGCGGTGCAGGCGTTGAATGCGGCCGTTTTGGTGCCCATCAACAACGGCCGTGAACTGCTTGGCTGGTTGTCCCTTTCCCACAAGCAAAACCGGCAGCACTTCCGCCCGGCGGAAATCAACTACATCAGTTCGCTCGTGGACCAGTCGCTGATTGGCCTGGAGCGGGCCAACGTGATCCGACGGCTGGAAACGCGGGTGACCGAGCTGGACATGTTGAGCCAGTTTTCCCAGGCGCTTAACTTCACCATCGATTTTGACGCGCTGCTGGAGCTGGTTTTCACCAATTTCCAGCGCCTGCTGGGCATCAATGATTTCTTCATTTCCCTGCTGGACAAAGCCACCAAACAGATTTATACCGTGTTTTACCTGGAGGACGGCGAACGGTACGAAGACAAGGAAGGCTCGACAAAACTGGTGACCGATCCGGCCATCCATCAGGTGATTAACATGGGGCAGATGGTGGTGAAGGAAGATGAACACGGCCGTTCCTGGATCGCCGCTCCCCTCAATGCCGGGGCCGATACCCTGGGTGCCATTCACACTTTCTACCGCGATCCCACCTACAAAATCCGCGCCCGGCAGCAGCAGCTCTTCACCGTGTTTGCCGACCGGACCGCCACCGCCCTGGAGCGCATCGATACCAACAAGCGGCTGCAAGAGCGCGCCCAGCAGCTGGAGATCATGAACCAGGTCACCTTTTCGCTGGCCGCCACCAAGGAGCTGGACCCACTGCTGGAGCTTATCCTGGATAAGGCCATCGAGCTGCTGGATACGGAAGCGGGCACCTTTATGATTTCCCGCGAGGAAAACGGCGAGCTGGAGTTCCGCGTAGCCCGTGGCCCGTCCAGCAGCGAGCTGGTGGGGCGGCGTTTGCCGTTGGGGGCAGGTCTGGCGGGAACGGCCGCCCAAACCGGCCGCGCCATCATCTCCAACCGGGTGCAGGAAGACGAGCGCTGGTTTTCGGCCGTCGATGCTGGCTCCGACTTTAGCTCGCAGTCCATCCTCACTGTGCCGCTGGTGCGGCAAACCGCGGTGCTGGGTGTGCTGCAGGTGATCAATAAGCGAAATGGCATCCCGTTCAGCCTGGAAGACCAGAGCCTGCTGACGGCTTTTGCCGGGCAGTCGGTAGTGGCCATGGAAAACGCCCGCTTGCTGGCCCAAACTGACGAGGCGCTGCAAAAAAGCGTCGATGAGCTGTTCCTCTTGCAGCAGCTGGACCGTGATTTGAGCACCACGCTGGATTTGGACCATGTGCTGAACCTGACCCTCAGCCGGATGTTGAGCATTTACCAGGGGGTGGCCGGATCGATTGTGCTGGTGAACGAAGCCCGAGAAATTTACCGAATTGTGGCCCAGGGGTATGACGAAACGTTCGACGAGACAAAAATTGCGGCGGACAAGGGGCTGATTGGCCAGGTGATCCACTCAGGCCAACCGCACAATGCGCCCAACGTGCATGAGGAAGTGCGGTACATTGCTGCCAATTTTAATACCCACTCCCAGATGACCTTGCCGTTTATCAACAAGCAGGAGCTCATCGGCGTGATTGCCATTGAGAGTGACGTGATGGGAAGGTACACGGAGGGGGATTTGCAAACGGCCGTACGCATCACCAACCACGCCGCCGCCGCCATTGCCAACGCCATCCTTTACGACAAGGTCAACGAAGCCAACCAGGCCAAGTCTGAATTTGTTTCCATGGTCTCCCACGAGCTGAAAACGCCCATGACCTCGCTGCGCGGTTATACCGATTTGCTCCTCTCTGGCATGACCGGCGAACTGACCGAACAGCAGCACAACTTCCTGGAAATCATGGCGGCCAACATCCGGCGCATGAGCCAGCAAATTCAAGACCTTACTGATATTTCCCGCATCGAGACGGGCCAGCTGCACATTGAGCTGTCGCCCACTTCTTTTGTCACTGTCGTCAACGAGACGATGCAGACCGTGAAAGGGTTGTGCGACGAGAAAGGCATTTGTGTGCACCTGCAAATGCCCGATGAGCTGCCGCCCATCATGGCCGACAAGGGGCGTATGGTTCAGGTGCTCACCAATCTGCTCAGCAACGCCTGCAAATATTCCCCACCCGATACCGACGTCACCGTCAGCTTTATGCCGCGCATGGTGGCTGATGAAGAAACCGGTGAGATGCAGGCGATGGTGTGGTGCGGTGTCAAAGATAACGGTTATGGCATCTCGGAACAAGATTTAGAGAAGCTGTTCACCAAGTTCTTCCGCTCTGAAGATCCCAACATTCGTCAGGCCAAGGGCACCGGGCTGGGGCTGTCGATTACCAAAGGTATCATTGAGCTGCATGGCGGGGAGATTTGGGTAGAGAGCAAGTTGGGTGAAGGAACGGCCTTCCAATTTACCATTCCCCAGGCAGCGGCCTGAGGTTTCAGACTTTGTGATTTTTATTACTTAAAAATTGGTAAATCGGCCGTCTGGTCTTATTGACATCAATAGGTTGTCCGTTATACTTGGGACATGGATGATAAAGCTACAACATCATCAGCCGCACAACACAAAAATAGCTCACAGCGCACGCATTTTGCGTGCGTTTTTTATTTCTATTAACCGGAAGTCCCTTAACCCTTAGCAGAGAGGAGTGTAAAAATTATGGACTATGGAATGATTGGAAAGATTGAGAAGTCAAAATTCTACGCCCAGGAGCCTGAGCGGTTTAGTTTTGACACTTTTACTGTCCGACTTGAAGGGGACAGCGGTGGCGTGCACAACATTAAGTATGATGCTGGTCACTGGGATTGCGATTGCAGCTTCTTTCACAGTCGTGGTTACTGCAGCCACACCATGGCCATTGAACGCGTTTTAGGCGAAATGCTTGGCCAATCATCCGTTGCATAAGTAAACACCTCACAACAAATTCGAAAGCAATGCCCGACCGTCAGGTCGGGCTTTTTTTTGCTATAATCACCGGCTCAGGAAGTAGCACTACCTTTGCAAACTATTTACCAGGGGCGATGTCATACCCGCGAAGGCGGGTATCCATCTTGTACACCAGAGTGGATTCCCGCCTTCGCGGGAATGACAATCAAAATTGTGAGCGGAGGGATGGCCACTCATTGAAACGAATGGCTCACCAAAAATCTCATTGAACAACTCGAACGCAAGTAGGAGAGTAAGTGTGACAATTGGCGGCGTGCAGTTTGACTTGAAAATAACGTTTCTGATCATCTTGGGCACGGTGGTGCCGATGCTGGATTATTATGGGCACAAGATCACCAGCACCAAGGCGTATGACCGCATGATCTGGTACTTTGTCATTCCCATGCTGGTCATTTTGCTCATTTTTCGCGAGTCACCGGCCGAGTATGGCTTTAGGCTTGGCAAGTGGCAAACGGGGCTGGCCTGGGTGGTGGGCGCCTGCACGGCAATGGCGATCATTTTGTATTTTGTGGCCCGCCAGCCGAGTATGACGCAGTATTACCAGGTCCGCGCGCCGCAGGAAATCTGGCGCATCATCTACTTAAACGGGCTGGATCTGTTTGGCTGGGAGTTTATCTGGCGGGGGGTGATGCTGTTTGCCTTTGCCCGTGAATTTGGCCCAGGGGCCGCTATTTTTTTGCAAGCAGTGCCGTTTGCCTTTATGCATTTGGGCAAGCCGGAAGTGGAAACATTGAGCACAATTTTTGGTGGGGCAGGCTTTGGTTTTGTGGCATGGCAGTCGGAATCGTTTTTGTACCCGTGGTTGATTCACTGGTTTATTGCCACATTTACGATGGTGATTGCGGTAAGGGTTTAGCATGGAAACGATCACACTGGATGTAACGGAAATGGCGCATGGCGGCTCGGCGCTTGGCCGGGCCAATCGGGGCCGCACGGTGTTTGTGCCGCTGACGATTCCGGGGGAAAAGGTGCGGGTGCAGATTGTTTCGGAGAAGAACAAGTATGCGCAGGCGGAGTTGGTGCAGGTTTTGCAGCCTTCGCCGGAGCGAGTAGTGCCGCGCTGCCAGCATTTTGGCGTGTGTGGCGGCTGCCACTTCCAGCATATGGCTTATCCGGCGCAGCTGGCGGCCAAGGAAAGGGTGGTGCGGGATCAGCTGGCGCGGCTGGGCGGCTTTAAGTCGGCCAACGTGCAGCCGGTGGTGCCCAACCCGGAACCGTATGCCTACCGGGTGGAAATGGTGCTGAGCCCGGCGGGAGACGGCCGTCTCGGCTACTGGTCGCCCCTAAAACGAGAGGTGATTGCCATTGAGGAATGCCCCATTGCCCGGCCCGAGTTGGTGGCGCTGCTGCATGACGTGGAGCTGGATTTGCCCGGTCTGCGTAAGCTTTCCCTGCGCATCGGCGACGATGAGGCGCTGCTGGCTGCTATTGAGGTGGATGACGTGGAGCCGCCGGAGCTGGAGGCCGATTTCCCCATTTCGGTAGCGATTGTGCTGCCCGATAAAACGGCCGCTTCCCTCGTTGGCGATTTTTATTCCGTGCAGCAGGTAAACGGCCGTGACTTCCGCGTGTCGCCTGGGGTGGAGATGACGGCCAGCCCGGCGGCGATGCAGGAAGTGGTGCAAACCGTGCTGCGTTATGCCGCGCTGACCGGGCAGGAAACGGTCATCGAGCTGTTTAGCGGGGCGGGGACGCTCACCGCGTTCCTGGCCGAGCAAGCCCAGGCCGTGATCGCCGTGGAGCGCAATTCGGATGCGGTGGCCGATTTGGCCGTCAATCTGGATGATTTGGACAATGTGGCGGTGTATGAAGGGGATGTGGAAGCGGTGCTGCCTGCCCTGCCGCCCGGCGCGGCGGTGATGGTGGTGCATCCGTGGGCCAACGGTTTGTCACGCCAGGCCGTGAGCGCCATTGGCCGGGCCGCGCCGTACCGGTTGATTTACGTCAGTTCCGACGTGGCTACGCTGGCGCGTGACGGCCGTTCCCTCCACCAAAACGGTTACCAGCTGGTTGAGGTCCAACCCATTGACATGCAGCCGCAAACGTTCCACATCGAAACCGTCTCCCTCTGGGTAAAAGCGGGATGATTTTTTGCCGCGAATGACGCGAATGAACGCGAAAAGGCTTTTTCGTGAAAATTCGCGTCATTCGCGGCTAACTTAATTAGTCTTCGTCTTTGTCCCCACCCTGCTGCGGAAAGCGGAAAAACTGGTCGGCCAGGTTGGTAGGCAGGCGGATTTCGCCGAACTGCCGCTCGTAGTTGGCGATGTTTTGCGCCAGGGCGCTTTGCAGCATTTTGGCGTGCATGGGGGACATGATCACCCGGGACAATACCCGGCCGCGCGGCATGCGCGGCAGCATTTGGGCAAAGTCCAGCACCATTTCCCCCGGCGTGTGGCTGATAAAGGCGAGGTTGGCGTAAACGGCCGTTAATTCCTTGGGAATATCAATGGCAATCCGTTTTTGTGGGGTTGGATTAGGATTTGGGTTTGGATTGGGTGTGTCGCTCATGTTTCATCTCCGTATAAAATAATTCTGTGTTTGTTGGTGCATTAGACACCAATTTTCCCCATTTGACACTTGAACCGATGATTTGGGATGGCCTTGGTAAGATACTGCATCTGCCCTAATTTGAAAAATATGCCCGGTTTGTAGGCATGGTTTTCAAAAATATATACTGTTAGCCATTAGGACGCGGATGAACGCGGACGAGCGCAGATGATAAACAGCTTCCGCGTCATCCGCGCTCGTCCGCGTCCAAAATTGCCACTCACTGATGACGAGCCCTGGGTTTGTTGGCTGCCTGTTCGCCGTGTAAAATTACGGTCGTGCCATGAACGTTTTAGCAAAACCGAAGGCTGTTGGAAGACGGCCGTCACCGTTTGGGGGATAATTGTGCTCAACAAAGAGAATCTGCTTTCTTACCTGTTGGTTTTGTTTGTCGGGATTATTTTAGGGGTAGGGGGCTTGACCCTGACGCGGCGGGTGCAGCCCGCCCAAATTGTGATCCAGCCACCCGCACCGACAGCGCTGCCGGACCCCACCGCCACGCCCGGCCCGCTGCGCGTTTTTGTCAATGGCGCGGTGGCCGCCCCGGCTGTGTACGAGCTGGCTCCAGGCAGCGTGGTGCAGCAAGCGATTGAGCTGGCGGGTGGATTTGCGGCCGAGGCGGATACGGCCGTGGTCAACCTGGCCTTTCCGCTGCAAGATGGCATGCAGATTTATGTGCCCACCATCGCAGAAACGGCCGCGCAGGGCCAGACGGCCGTTACCAACCCGGTAGTGCGTACAGAAGGGATTGAGTTGGAGACGGCCGTCGAGGCAGCGGCCGCTGCGCCGGGTGGTTTGATTGACATAAACAGCGCAACCGTGGCCGATTTAGACACCTTGCCCGGCATTGGCCCCAGCACAGCCGAAAAGATTGTAGAATACCGGGAAAGCAATGGCCCATTTGCCGCCATTGAGGAAATCATGAACGTGTCCGGCATTGGCCCGGCCAAATTTGAACAGATTCAAACGTTTATTACTGTAGGAGAGTAAGGAAGATCGGGATTTTCCTAGCCATTTATGCCTCAAGAAACCATCCTGACTACGGCCGTTTCTAAACTGCTCAGCATTCCGTTTCGCCTGGCGCGACGGCCGTTTATTCCTCCCAGCAAAGCGCTCATTTTGCATCCCTGCTGCCTTAGCCAGGTGATGCTGGCCACGCCGCTGCTTTCTGTGCTAACGGCCGCTTTTCCCAATACCCAGTTTGACTGGGCCGTGAGTGAATGGGCCAGGCCAGCCATCGCCAAAAATCCCCAAATTAGTGAGCTGCTGCCGACGGGCGATTTGGGCGTGGCGTTTATGTCCCTCACCGAGCTGCGCGGGGTGGTTGAGCAGCTGCGCCAGGGCGACTACGACACCTGCTTGATTCCGGGGCGCTCCAGTTTGCTCTCCTGGGTGGCGTGGCAGGCGCGTATCCCGCAGCGCATTGGCGTGGCTTCGGGGGGGCGCGGTTTTGCCCAGACGGTGGTGGCTTCGCCGCGCACCGGCCAGCAGCACGCCACCGATATTTACCTGTCGCTAGCCGAGGCATGTGGTATTGACTTACCGCCGGGGGAGCGACCGCCGCTGGAATTTTACCCGGCCGATGCTGACCGAACGGCCGTTACCCAACGTCTGATTGATGATCTGGATTGGTTGGGGGACGTGCCTTTGGTCGTGATGCATCCTGGCGGGGGCGCTGGCTCCGTGTATG
>CAUJGI010000154.1 GCA_963169155.1 Chloroflexota bacterium | reverse complement strand
CCTCAGTTTCGGTTGGCTGCAAATTTCTATCCAGCAGCGCTTTGGCTGCCAAAATCATCGCCGGGGTGCTGTAGCCCGACTGGATCGCGCCGGTTTCGACAAACGCTTTCTGGATGGGGTGCAGCTCGTTGACGCCGGGGTTCAGTCCTTCAACCGTTTCAATTTTGTGGCCAATCGCCTGCCCGGCCAGCAGCACATCGCTGTTCACCAGCTGGCCATCGACCAAAACGGCCGCTGCGCCTGTCTTCCCATCGTGACTGCCAAAGCGCACGCTAAAAAAGCCCGCCCGCCGCAGCGCCGTTAGCAGCGTGTCGGTAGGATAGGCCAAAACTTCATAATCTTTTCCGTTGATGTTCAGTGGGAGGGTCATTTTACGATTCCTTCTGTGGGGGAGTGGGAGTGAAAAGTGATAAGTGAAAAGTAAAAAGTGTAGCTACTTATCACTTATCACTTTTTACTTTTCACTAACTCTTCTTAACCAGTTCTTTCACCGCCTGTACCAGCTCGTCTACCGTCTGGTAGCGGTCTTCCGGCCGTTTGGCCAGGGCTTTGTGGACGATGTCGTCCCAGGGCGGGGTGAGGGAGGGAATGGCGTCCTGGACGCTGGGGACAGGGCTGTTCAGATGGGCCATCACAATGCTGATGATGGAGTCGCCTTTGAAGGGCAGCCCGCCGGTGAGCATAAAAAAGAGGACGATGCCCAGGGCGTAGATGTCGGTACGGCCGTCCAGCGCCTTGGCCCCCTGGATTTGCGCGGGGCTCATATACTCGACGGTGCCAATCATCACCCCGGTGCCGGTGATGCCTTTGGCGGCCTGCAAATTTTTGGCGGTGCCAAAGTCGGAGAGGAACGGTTCGTTACGGCCGTTAAACAAAATGTTCGCCGGTTTGATGTCCCGGTGCAAAATGCCCTTCTCGTGCGCCTCGGCCAGCGCCGAGCCAACCCGCTCCATGACGAAGCCCACTTGCTCCAGCGGCAGTGCACCTTTCCTGAGGCGATCATCCAGCGTGCCGCCCGGCATGTAGCGCATGACGATGTAGGACAGGTCCCCCTGGTGGCCAAAATCGTAAATGGGAATAACGGCCGAATGCTCCAGGGCGGCAATCGTTTCCGCCTCCTGCTGGAACCGATCGTAAAAGTGGGGATCGTGTTCCAGCGCCTGAACCGCCAGCACTTTCACCGCCACCTTGCGCCGGATCAGCGGATCTTCGGCCAGAAAAACGGCCGCCATGCCGCCTCGGCCAATTTCTTCTATAATTTTGTATCGTCCAATTCGTTGTGGTGTCATGGTTTGCCCCGCAGTCTTGAGAAAGGGATTTTATTCCATTGTGCAGTGGGCTACAAGACGAACCACCAAACCACCCATTCAAAACCGAGGTTAATCCGATGAAAAAAGTGATGAATTTTATCAACGGCACCTGGCAGCCATCCGCCGCCGCCGATTATTTAGAGGTGGTCAATCCGGCCACGGCCGAAACGCTGAGTCACGTGCCGCTGTCGCCTGCCAGTGAAGTGGATGCTGCCGCCCAGGTGGCGCAGCAAGCTTTTGAAACGTGGCGGCGGGTGCCCGCGCCCAACCGCATCCAGCCTTTGTTCAAATTGAAGGCGCTGCTGGAGGAAAATTTCGAAGAGATTGCCCGCACCATCACCCTGGAATGTGGCAAAACGATTGGCGAATCACGCGGCGAGATGCGCCGGGCCATCGAAAATGTGGAGGTGGCCTGCGGCATTCCCATCATGATGATGGGCGATTTTTCCGAAGACATTGCCAGCGGCATCGACGCCCTGATGATTCGCCAGCCGGTGGGCGTGTGCGCCATCATCGCCCCGTTTAACTTTCCCGGCATGATCCCATTCTGGTTTTTGCCCTACGCCATCGCTACGGGCAACACAATCATCGTTAAGCCATCGGAGAAGGTGCCGCTGACGATGGTGAAGGTGTTTGAGCTGCTGGAGCAGTGCGATTTGCCGCCGGGGGTGGTGAATCTGGTCAACGGCAGCCGGGCAGCGTCGGAGGCGATTTTGGACCATCCGCTGATCCGAGCGATTAGTTTTGTGGGGTCAACGGCCGTTGCCAGACAAATCTACGCCCGCGCCTCGGCCAACGGCAAGCGGGTCCAGGCGCAGGGCGGGGCCAAAAACCCCATCATTATCCTGCCCGACGCCGACATGGCGATGACTACCCAAATTACGGCCGATTCCGCCTTTGGCTGTGCCGGGCAGCGCTGCCTGGCGGCCTCCCTGGCCATCACCGTGGGCGCGGCGCGTCACACCTACACCGAAGCGATTGCCGATGCGGCCGTTTCGCGCGTGGTCGGCTTTGGCCTGGACGAGGCGGTGCAGATGGGGCCGGTCATTTCCGCGCCCAGTCGGACGCGCATCGAGAGCCTGATTCAGCAGGGGGCAAATGAGGGGGCGACGGTGGTGGTAGACGGCCGTTCCGCCCACATCTCTGGCTTCGAAAACGGCAGCTTTGTCCGCCCTACCATTTTGGCCAACGTCAATCCCCACGGCGACCTCGCCCGCACCGAGATTTTTGGTCCGGTGCTCAGCCTGATGCACGTCAACACCATCGACGAGGCAATCCAGCTGGTAAACAGCGGGCAGTATGGCAACATGGCCTGCCTCTTCACCAACAGTGGCGCGGCGGCGCGCCAGTTCCGCAGCGAGGTGGATGCCGGGAACGTGGGCATCAATAT
>CAUJGI010000153.1 GCA_963169155.1 Chloroflexota bacterium | reverse complement strand
GCGGCGCGGGATGTTTACCGCGACCTGATCGATATCCAGCTGGTCGCCTTTCCGCAGCTTGGCCTGGCCCGAAATCCCGCAGCGGTGGAGATGATGTGGCAGGCGATGGAAAACGGCTGCGACCTGGTTGGCGGCATGCCGCACGGTGAAAAAACGATGGACGACGCGGCCAAACATATCGACATCGCCTTTGAGATTGCCTTAAAGCACGACGTAGACATCGACATGCACATCGACGAGACAGATGACCCGTACTGGTATTCGCTGGAGCTGCTGGCCGACAAAACGATCGAGACCGGCTGGCAGGGGCGAGTAACGGCAGGCCACTGCTGCGCCATGTCGGCCTGGGACGACAAAATGGCGGCGCGCATCATCGACAAGGTGAAGGCGGCCGACATTCACATCATCACCAACGCGCCGATTAACAGCATGTTGGAAGGGCGGCACAGTGGCTATCCGAAGCCGCGCGGCATTACCCGGGTGAAGGAGCTGCTAGAAGCCGGTGTCAACGTGGTGTGTGGCCAGGACGATTTGCAAAACATGTTTTACCCGTTTGGTAAAATGGATCCGCTGGAAGTGGCCCTCATCACCGCACACCTGGCCCATCTTGGTGCACCCCATGAAATCGAAGCCGCCTTCAACATGCCCCGCAGCCATGCAGCGCGGATGTGGGGGCTGGACAATTACGGCGTGTTCGTCGGGGCGGCGGCGAATCTGGTGATTTTGGATGCAGAAACGGCCGTTCAAGCCCTGCGCCAACAGCCCGCCAACCGCACCGTGATACGGAACGGCCGTGTTTTAACGGAAAGAAAAGCAGAGACAATCTGGCATATGAGTAATTAGGTAATTAAGTTATTAGGTAATTGGATGGCCAATTACTCAATTACTCAATTACCCAATTACCTGAAGAAACCTCATGAACGAAAACGGCGAAACCAAAAACACCCTCCCCTCCGGGCTGCCCCGCATTGAGTCGTTGGAGATGCGCGGCATTGTGAAGCGCTTCCCCGGCGTATTGGCCAGCGATCACGTCGATTTTGACGTGAAAACGGGCGAAATCCACGCCCTGCTGGGCGAAAACGGCGCGGGCAAAAGTACGCTGATGAAGATTCTCTACGGTCTGTACCAGCCAGATGAGGGGCAGATTTTCCTGAACGGCAAACCCATCACCATCCACTCCCCCACCGACTCCACCAAACACGGCATTGGCATGATTCACCAGCACTTCATGCTGGTCGACAACATGACCGTCGCCGAAAACGTGGCCTTCGGGCTGTCCTCTTCGCGTGCACCGTGCCTGGATTTGGACGTCGTGTCGGCGTGGATTCGCGAGCTGGCCAGCAAATACGGCTTGCAGGTGGACCCCAACACCATTGTGGGCAAACTGGCGGTGGGGCAGCAGCAGCGCGTGGAAATTGTCAAGGCGCTGTACCGCGGCGCGGCGCTGCTGGTGCTGGATGAGCCAACGGCCGTTCTCACCCCGCAAGAAGTGGATGATCTATTTGTTATCTTCCGCCAGATGGCCGCTGACGGGCACGCCCTCATTTTTATCTCGCACAAGCTCAACGAAATTTTTGCCCTGACCGACCGTGTGACCGTGCTGCGCGACGGCCGTGTGGTCGGCACGCGCCCCACCAAAGATGTGACCAAAAAAGATTTGGCCAACATGATGGTCGGCCGCGAAGTGCTGCTGGAGCGCATTCGCCCGCCGCGTGAAGTGGGCGATGTGCGGCTGAAGTTGGAGAACGTAACGGCCGTCAACGAAGACGGCAAGCAAGTCCTCAAAAACGTCTCCTTCGAAGTGCGCAGCGGCGAAATTGTGGGCGTGGCCGGCATCTCCGGCAACGGGCAGCGCTCGTTGGCGCGGTCGATTGCCGGGCTGCGGGTGGTGAATGACGGCAAAATCACCCTCGACGGCAAAGTTGTGACCCACCTGACCCCCGCCCAAATGTACAAAGTTGGCCTCTCCTACATTCCCGAAGAGCGCATGCACGACGGCGTGGTGAAAGATTTTTCCGTGGCCGAGAATATGATTTTGCAGGATTATATAAGACGGCCGTTCAGCAGAGGCATCTTTCTCGACTTCAAACAGATCGCCCAGCATGCCGGGCGGTTAATCAAAAATTTCCGCGTGAAAACCCCAACGCAAGAAACCCTCACCAAAAATCTGTCTGGGGGTAACATCCAAAAGCTTATCCTGGCCCGTGAACTGGCCCGTCAGCCCCGGCTGCTCATCGCCGCCCAACCCACGCGCGGCGTGGACATCGGCGCTACCGAGTACATCCACAACCAGCTGCTGCAAAACCGCAGCGACGGTCTGGCCACGCTGCTCATCTCCGAAGATTTGGACGAGGTGAAAGCGCTGTCTGATCGCATTGTCGTGCTGTACGGCGGCGAAATCATGGGCATTGTGAACAATGACAGGGTCACCACCGAAGAGCTCGGCCTGATGATGGCCGGTGAGCGGCATGAAGAATTAGCTTGATCTTAAAGACCTGTCAGGTGGCCACCAAGGGCTCCACAGTTGCGAGTAGCATTGTGGCCACCTGACAGGTCTAGGAAAAAGAATAGTCAGCCAGAAGTGTGGACTGGATAGACTGACGCACTGGCGAGGGTGAGATGGGGTTCCCCGACATCTCCTCAGCTGTTAGTCTTCGAAATGGGGGATCCATGATGCCGATAGGTTGTTGCGA
>CAUJGI010000152.1 GCA_963169155.1 Chloroflexota bacterium | reverse complement strand
GGCGGCGGCTCGTCTGTCAGCAGCCGCTCGATGATGCCTCCAGCGATGCCCTGCCGCCGCCACTCTTTTTGCACGGCGATGGAGGCCAGTTCGCGCGAACCATCCCGATGGGGTTTAACTTGACCACAGCCGATTAAATGTCCGTTTTCATCCACCGCCACCAAAAAGCGCGGCCACTTCAGCCCCATCGGGTTGATGTTCACGGCCCGAACAAGCGCTTTAATGGCGACTTCATCGCTGGCCTGGGCGGGACGGTAGGTGAGGGCGGGGTGGTGGCGCATAACAGTTTTTTCAGAAGACAACAACGAATTTTAGTAACAAACGAATTAATCTTGCCGCAAAAACAGCCAGAAAGTCGCCGTTTACTCGAATTCGTTGTTGCCATCGGTGTGACTGCTTGGTTTTGTCAGCCAATCAAGTGGACTTGTGTGGCAGTGTCCTATTTCCCTTTCATTTTGCCCAGGGCCAGGGCCATTGCGCCGAGGGCGGTAAACATGGTGATGGCGATTTTGGTCACGTCGACGATTGGCTCTACGCGCACGCCGCTGGGGCTGATGATAATGGTGGCCACAGGGCGCGCCATCGTGCTGCCGCCGCCACCACCGCCGCCACCAATGCCGCTGCCTTGCGGTGAGGATTCGTCTGGATTAGGGCCAGTACCACCGCCACCACCATAGCCCATGCCCAGCGTGGCCGAATATTCCGACGCGTTGATGATGGTGTGGTCGCCTACGGTGACGGGCTGGCTGAACACGGCATCGGGCCGGGTCACGTCGAACAAGCGGCCCATCAGCTCGTTGGCAGATTTTTGATCAGGAACAGATTCAAGTATCAATTTGTTGAAGTTTTCGCTCATGGGAACTCCTTTTGAGCAGGGTAGCCGAGGATTTCAATCCTCGTTTTTTGTGGATGCGGCGCGCTAAGAAAGCGCGGCTACGCGGTTTGTTTTTTGATGAAACGGATGAGCAGCGGGATCAGCAGGCTGGCGGCCAGCACGCTCCAGGTGGCCAGGCGGGTGACGTCGACGATGGGGTGGCGTTGTGTTTGCGTGCCAGTCTGGACGAGAACGGCCGTTGGCCGCTGCCACACAAAGCCGCCAAAGGGAAATTTGATGATAAGTGCCTGGGATTCGGGGATGAGGGTGTGATGTGGGGTGGAGACGGCCGTTCCCTGCACGGTTTTGAGTTGAATAAAATCAGTAAGATGCGTCATCGAACCTCCTTGTTCGTGACTGGCCTATCGATCGTAGCGATGAATGGTGGAAGCGTGGGGCTGTTAATCTTCCTGGAAGTGGCGATCGAGCTGTTCCAGCAGTTGGGCCGCTTCTACCAGCTTGTCCAGCGGGTTTTCTTCGCCGGTGAAGTAGCGGTAGTCGGCGGGCATCAGGTCCAGCGTTTCGACGATTTCCTGGTACTTTTCTTTGAGAGAGCGTTCGTTGATGCCAAAAACGGCCGCAATTTGCGCCCGCGTAATTTCGGTAAAGTTCACCTTGACAATGGCATATACCAGCGCCCCGGCCCAGAGTGACGGTTTGGGGGTGCGCAACGGCCGTCGGCCAATGGCGATGCGATACTCCAGCCACATCTGAATCGCTTTGCCAATTTGCGGCAGGCCCATGTCTAGCTGCTTCATGCCTTCGATCAAATCAGACTCTACTTCATCCAATCCGGTGGAAAAAAGCTGCTCGTACCGGGCGGCGACATCCCCTTCCGT
The DNA here is from genome assembly GCA_963169155.1 of Chloroflexota bacterium. Classification (GTDB taxonomy): domain Bacteria; phylum Chloroflexota; class Anaerolineae; order Promineifilales; family Promineifilaceae; genus Leptofilum. Next base: position 1,017 of record CAUJGI010000152.1, on the reverse strand, counting down.
TTCAGTTTGCAGGTAGCCGCCCAGGGCAGCCATCGCCTGGTCGTAGTTGCCGCCGCGTGTGTAGGCGCGGGTCAGGTTAAGGTGATACTCTGGATTTTGCGGATCGGCAGAAACGGCCGCAGCAAAAGCGTCTACCGCCTTCTCGATTTGCCAGGAATCGTAGAATTCAAGACCGGATTGATTGTGTTCTACTGCCAGTTTCTGTTTATTTGTCATGAGGTCGCCAATTCTGCCTACTGACCCAATAATTTTGGTTCAACCAATTGCTGCCGCCTGCCAGTAAGAAGTGAATGCATTGTACAAAGTGGCAGAAGCAGCGTCAAGCGGATAGGACTGACGTCATGGGAGATTGGTAGGACAATCGTGGTGTTACGAGCCAAGCGGTTGAAAACTGCGCAAGATGGTTTCAAAGTCGGACTGGTGGCCGGGGAACTGGGCAAAGCTGGTGCAGGTATTCACCAGGTAAAACCCATCGCCGCCCGGCACAAAATGCTCCAGGCAGCGCCAGAGCTGTTCGTCTTGTTCGATGTTGAAGAGGAGGGTGGTGATGGGTACGGCCGTTTCCGCTTCCGGTGTCTCTACAGCGACCAGGGAGACATTTTCCGGCAGCTGCTGCTGGGCATACGTGGCCAACTGCTGGGGAGAGAGCTGATTCAGGCGCTGGCTGTAGGCGACCAGCACAAAAACCGGGCTGCCTGCGGGGAAAACGGCCGTATCCTCCGTCCCTAGAAAAAGCAGCTGCGCATCGCTAACCAGGGCGGTGAACGTGCTGGCGAGCGCCTGCAGCGGCGGACTGCTGCGCAGTTCGGGCGCGGTGGCGGCGCGGCCCATGTCTACCAGCTGCCACGATTCGGGCAGGTTCAGGGTGAACTGCTGCCGGTCGTCGGTAAAGGCAAACCAGCCGGGCTGCGGCTGATTGTTGCTGTTTACCAGGAAGAGCGGCGCTTGCCCAATGGCGCGGGTGGTGGCGATGAGGATGAGCAGCGCAGCGGCGGTCAGCGCGGCGTAAAGCAGAAT
>CAUJGI010000151.1 GCA_963169155.1 Chloroflexota bacterium | reverse complement strand
AGATTTTTAGCGCGCCGCACCTGGTATTTGTACCGGGCGTGGCCATTTCCATTACCGTACTGGCATTTAACCTGCTGGGTGACGGTCTGCGCGACGCATTGGACCCGCGCCTGGTAAATGCAGGCAAGGGGAGCTAACATTTGGGGCAGGAAACGTCCATTTCCTGCCTCACTTTCCCCCCTTTCACCATACCATCTGAGTAGTACCTTTGTCTGGATCCCCTACTAAAAACCTTGTCCAACGTGACATAAATTTTGTTGACTTTACTTAATGTAAAGCTATAATGTTGTTATTATGTCTCCTTACCTCAGGATGGTGCAATGGTTGCCAGACTGGTTTCGTATCTGGATTCAAAGTCAGGTCTTACCAGCACTGGGATTGCAACCGCAAATCATCGCCACCAGCCTGTTCAGAGGCATATTTGATTCGTTTCTGTTTATGATGCTGGCAACAGGTCTTTTGGCCGGTGGTCGCTATTACTTAGAAGGCCAATACGCCCTACCCAGCTCAATCCAGGAAACAGTCATCAAATGGGCGCCTGTAGCTGATCATATTGCCCGTGAAGCCGACATTCCGCGTGAAGTGCCTTTGGTGCTGTGGTTCAAAGAAAACAGCATGCAGGCCAGGAATCCTGAGAACTGTACTGGTATTATTGGAGCCTATGATTTGGTACGGTCAGGAGAACATCCTTGCTTTACGCCGGGACCAATATCTGACTTGGAAGTAAGCGAACAACTGGCAATTGCCGCTGTAGAGTTCAAAGTACGCTGCCCGGAGATTACCTACTTCACGCAGGACCCGGAAACAATTAAGCGGTGTTATTTTGCTTACAACGCGGGCACAGGTGCGGCAAACCGCCTGAATGCTGACGAATCAGCGTATGTTATGAACAACTACAACGAGAATTACGCCAACATGGTTTATTCCGATATTGAGCTGGGCACTGTTCAGGTAACCGCCCTGGGCGCCTGGCCCACTCATTTGGCGTTTCAGAGTCTAGTTGTGGGGCAGATGGATGTTGAAGAGCGGCCGTTATCCCTGTCAATCCTCAACATCAGCACCCAGGTTTATGACTTAGGCACCCAGGTCTGGCATGAATGGCTGGGCGAGACAGCAGGGATGAACGAGATAATGGCCCTGCCCAACGGCCGTTCCCTCGACAGCACCACCTGTCTGGGAGAGCCGCATAAATTGGGTCGGTTCAGCTTACGCCCCCGCCTCAATCCCGTCTCGGAATCGCCCATTCTTACGCAGGACCTTCACGGCTGCAGCTACAGCCTGCCCGGTTTAGACATTTCAAGCAATAACCGCTCTGCCGTGCTGCAAGCCCCTATGCCGGGCGAGGTCACCACATACACAGATCAATGGTATAACAGCACAATTCGTATTGAAAATGATGAATGGATAGTCTGGCTGCTGCATCCGCGTTCGTACTTTGTTGAAGAAGGTTCCGTAACGCGGGGCCAGGCGGTGGGCGTGATGGGGGCCGTGGGCTATGCCACCGGGCCACACGTTCATTACACCCTTTACGATAAGGTCAGCGAAGTTTTTGTCGATCCTGCCGCATTTTTGCCCTAAACACTCCCGAAAAAGTGGGAAACGGCCGTGCGGTAGCCAAACCCTAATAATCAATCTAGCGACACAAAGCAGAAAGGAGTAGAAGATGGATTTTCTGGAGCTTTTAAAATTTGCCCCCCTGATTTTGGGGTTTGCCTTCATTGCATTTTTACTTTTTCGCAAAGACCCAATCAGTTCATTCAACCTGGGCAAACTCATAACCTATTTTATCGGGGTGCTCATCACGTTTTTCGTAGTCGGCTGGTTTGTTGACTCATTTGTCTTTTCCTGGGCCAATGAGCGATTGGAAAATGCCGATTCCTCAGTCGAGTTCCAAGAATTTAAAGATCGCAGCGAGCGAATCATCGACAACTCGCTTAACGAAACTGGTACCAGCCAGACAACTGTTTTACAGCCCCAACCCACCGCCCCCATAACCAATGTCATTGTCGTAACGGCTACGCCGGTGCCAGGCTCAAACGATATCCTTATCAGGCCAGAATCAGGCCCCACACAATATACCGTCGTCTCAGGTGATACGCTTTTTGGCATTGCCCAGCGGTACCACACCACCGTAAACGACATCATGGTGGTTAATGGGCTGACTTCACACACCATCATGCCAGGGCAGGTGCTGAACATTCCAGCGCCAGCCAAGTAGTCAGCCGCGAAAAAACTGATGCGCAGACAGAATCGCCGGGTAGAAGGGACAGGGTTTATAGGACTGGTTGGCGCCTATTGGCGGCGGCTGCCGGAGCATCTACGCTGGAACATTGAAGACACGTTTCAGCCGGAAAACCTCGAAGAAAGGCTTTTGCCCAATGAAGAACCGCAGCTAGAAATTCGCCTTGCCTGGTACCGCGATATTGTTGGCCGCCTCATATTTGACCATTTCAGGGAGATATTTGGGGTTACCCTGGTGTTGGTGGTAATTCTCTTGATCGTTATGGTGGTGACGGCCGCTTTTACCTGGTATTATGCCTTAATCCCATTTGCGCTGCTTCTCGTTTTGGCCGGCTACGCAGTGAAAGAAAGGATTGAATATAACCAGTGGCGGCTGCTAAAAACCAATGCCCGGCTTATCATCTCTATTCCTCAGCCCGGATCGCTATTTTTGGTTGACAACATTGAATTGAAAGGGCTGCCGCAGGTAGTCGATACAAACTGGTCAAAAAATCCAGTTTGGCGGTTGTTTCAATTCGTTACTGGCGCACGCGATTTGTACCTAAGCCTGGCAGCTTACCGATTTGTGGAAGGAACAGCCCGCGTGGGCGACGCGCTCATCATTCCAGACGTCATGCCGGATCAGGTTTTTGCGCTTAAGCGGCTCATCTTCACCATCCCCGGTGGTGGACCCCAAAAAGTGTCGATCACTGGGGCGGTAGACGTGGTATTCCCTTCGCCCCAAAAAGTAATTCCCGTTCCTGAAGAAGCGAACGAAGAAGGAAATTAAACATCCCCTGCTCTTTTGACAAAAAAAAGACCTGGCAAAACCAGGTCTTTTATTTTTTATGAGAGGGGTGGGCAAACGGCCGTTACCACCATCTCTTAAACGTGTCGCCTCTGTCCACCACAAAAATGGCCCACTGCTCCTGCCGCATCTCCCCAATGTGCCTGCCGTCTGCGTCTTATCTAAAACGTGACCGCGCCAAGGCGGTCTATTGGCTCCGGCGCTTTCTATCCGGTAGAGAGGGGTCTTGGTCAGGTCAAAAGTGACGTATCCCCTTCGTATGGCTCAACGTCAGTCGCTTCAGGACCCTTACGTGTCTCTTCCACATCGTACAAAATCCACTGTCCTTCCTGAATCGTTTCGGGATCACGGGTGGTGTTGGATTTGTGGAAGAAGATCTCTTCGCCGCCACCGCGCATAATAAAGCCGTACCCTTTTTGGCTGTTGTACCACTTCATCCGGCCGATATATTTCCCGGTCTGCGGATCAATTTGAATGGTGTCGGGCATCTCATACTCTTCATCGTCGCTTTCGGCAGCGGATGACGGCGGCGAGTAAGATTCGCTGCTCGACCTGCGTGGCGGAGGTGGGGCATCAAAATCCAGCTCGGCCAGAGACGCTGGCTCAACAGGCAAACCTGCCTGTGCCAGCTGCCGCTGCATCTCAACCGTAAAAACAAACTGGTTACCTTGTTCGTCTGTCGCCCATTGGTCTTTATAATTCATGGTAAAAATCTCCGTTGGCCTTGATTCATGCAAAAAGCTTAGTTTTAAGGCGAAAATCTAACTTTTTTCGGCTTAATTATAGTCTAAATTTTACTTTTTTCTCTTTTTTTGACCATTTGGGGATTCTATCAGTGATAGCTGCTGGGGGACAACGGCCGTTTCTATCTCTTCTTCTACCACGTCTGGCCGACTGACCGTGCACAATGCCCCCGTAATGCGGTTACGCTCCCCCACCGTCATCACCGAGCGCGGCTTGACACCCCGATTACCAAGGTAACTTTCTTTCAGCTTCAGCTTCTTGGTGGAGCCAATGCCCGTGGTAATGAGAATCTGGGTATTTTCATCGCCAATGACCGCCGCCACCACCTCCGATGCATCTTTGGGCAGGTTCATGTTGCGCACCCCCTGGCCGTGGCGGCCTTGGGTGGGATATTCGTTCATGGGCGTCGCTTTGGCCAGACCGTTGTCGGTAATGCTCCACAGATAGCCATCCGGGTTCACGATAGACATAGCAATGACGCCATCCGCCTCATTGGCCAGCTTGATGCCATACACCCCACCCGCTGGCAGGCCAGACGGCCGTACCTCTTCTTCCTTAAAACGAATCGCCTGTCCAGCAGCCGTGGCCAACAGCACTTCCTGCTCGCCGTCGGTCAGTTCGGCCCAACCCAGCGCATCCTCGTCGGGCACATTCATTACCACAAATGGCTGGGAGGTGATGCCCGGCAAATCTTCCACTCGAATGCGCTTCACCACGCCCGCCAGCGTCGTCAGGAAGACGTAACCGTTGGCATTCACCGGCAGCACCTGGGCCGCGGCCAGATGGTCACGCCGGGTAAAGCCGGTAAGATCGGCCCAATGGGTGCCTTTGCCCAGTTCAACCGCCTGGGGCAGCTGGTAAACGGGCAGGCTGACGGAACGGCCGTCCGCCGCAAACAAATACAAAATATCCTGCGTATTCGCCTCTAGCAGCGCAAAAGGCTGCTCTGTGGGCTTTAGCGGAATGCGTACCATCTCCGGCGATGTGGTGCGCGCCAGCGTACCTTTCTCACCAATCATCACCCACACCTGCTCATCTGGCAGCAGGTCCGAAGCCGACAGCACCTTCACATCGCCACTGTCGAGAATCTGCGTGCGGCGTACATCCTGATACTTTTCCCTCACGGCCAGCAGCTCTTCTTTGATCAGCTCGCGCATCAGAGCCGGTTTCGACAGCAGCTTCTCCAGGTACTTAATCTGGTTCAGCAGCTCTTTGTGCTCATCCTGAATCTTGCGCCGCTCCAGCGCCGCCAGACGGCGCAGCTGCATGTCTAGAATCGCCTGCGCCTGAATCTCCGTGAGTTTTAACTGTTTGATAAGGCTGGCTTTGGCCGTCTCCACCGTGCGCGAGCGGCGAATCAGGCTGATCACCTCATCCAGATTATCCAGGGCAATGAGCAGCCCCTCTAAAATGTGGGCCCGATTGCGCGCCTTCTCCAAATCGTATTCAGAACGCCGCCGCACAATTTCCTGGCGATGATCCAGGTAAACGCGCAGCGCCTGTTTCAGCGTTAACACGCGCGGCTCGCCGTTCACCAACGCCAGCAGCGAAATGCTAAAGGTGCTCTGCATCGGCGTCAGGCGGAACAGTTCAGCCAGCACTGCTTCTGGCTCCACGTTGCGCGTCGTTTCGATGATGATGCGCATCCCGTTGCGGTCGGACTCATCCCGAAGATCGGTAAGCCCTTCAATTTTGCCCTCGCGGTGCAGGTCAGCAATACGCCCTAAGAGGTTGGTTTTGTTAGCCTGGTAGGGCAGCTCGGTAATCACGATGCGCGACTTGTTGCGCCCCATCTCTTCCACATGGGCTTTGGCCCGCACCGTCACCCGGCCACGGCCGGTGGCGTAGGCGCTGGCAATGGCGTCGGTTTCCACGCCGCCCTTTTCGCGATAGCGGAAAATCAGGCCGCCGGTGGGAAAATCTGGCCCTTTGATGAAGCGCATCAAATCTTGCAGGGAAACATCATCGAGACGGTCCCACTGGTTCAGCATATACGTTAGGGCATCGATCACTTCGCCCAGGTTGTGGGGGGGAACGCTGGTGGCCATGCCCACGGCAATGCCGGAGGAGCCGTTGACCAGTAGGTTGGGGACCGTGGCGGGCAATACGGCCGGTTCACTTAAGGAATCATCAAAATTGGCGGTGAAATCGACGGTGTTTTTATCGATGTCTTCCAGCATGTCGTAGCCCATGTTGGAGAGACGGGCTTCGGTGTAGCGCATGGCGGCCGCAGCGTCGCCGTCGATGGAGCCGAAGTTGCCCTGGCCATCCACCAGTGTATAACGCATGGAGAAATCCTGGGCTAAGCGAACCATGGCATCGTAGACGGCCGTATCACTGTGCGGATGGTATTTACCCAATACCTCACCCACCACACGCGCCGACTTTTTAAATGGTAAATTCGGCCGTAGCCCCATGTCGTACATGGCGTACAAAATGCGCCGCTGCACCGGCTTCTGGCCATCGCGCGCATCTGGCAGCGCCCGCGATACAATCACGCTCATCGCGTAGCTCAGGTACGATTCACGCACCTCAGAATCAATGTTTACTTGTTTTACGAGACCAATTTCCATGTCGTTTCCGCTTTTTCGCTGAGAGACCTTAGACCTGTCAGGTTTCTAAGTAGATTTGTTTAGAGCAGTTGGCTCCAGAACCTGACAGGTCTGGAAGAGTCATTTTTGAAAAATTTGTTCTAATTTTTTGAAGGGTAAATATAGGCAATTTGCCCCGTACTGTCAAACAAAAAGAGCGCTGTTTCAGCGCCCCTTGTGCCTGTTAGATTGTATAACAAACAGCCTACTCGTCGAGGTTTTCGATGAAAACGTCGCCATTTTCCACTTTGACGCGGTAGGTGGGGATGGGTGCTGTAGCCGGTAAGGCCAGCACCGCCCCGGTGCGTACATCAAAGCAAGCGCCATGGCGCGGGCACTCAATGGCATGGTCATTAATCGGCCCATCACCCAGCGGCCCATCATCATGCGAGCACACATCAGCAATGCAATAAAACTCGCCGTCCACGTTTAAGACAATGACCGTTTCATAGTCAAAGTCATGCCAGATTCTTTCCCCAGAAGGAATATCCTCAACGCGTGCCACTTTCACAAATTCAGACACCTATACATCTTCCCCTTATTGGCGATGAGTTGCCAGGTACTCCATGGTAGCCTGCGCAATTAATCCCGACCGAGTTTCACCCCGTTCAGCTGCGTATTGATCCATCAACGAAAGCAGGCGTTCCGATATTGTGATGTTGACTCGTTTAGAACGACCAGACAGCTTGGAAACATCAACCCTAACAACAGCCCAAATGCCATCGGCAAACTCCGGCTCATCTTTGTAAAATTCAACCGTTTTGGGGGCAGGAATTGGTTCAGCGTCCAGCAGCATCCCCTCTAAATGAGTTTCGATAGCTTCCACAACTGCTAAAAGTGCTTCATCAACCGTTTCCCCGGCAGAAAAGCATCCTGGCAAATCTGGAACGGTAACACCATAGTCACTTTCTGGATCTTTATGAATTACAACAGGAAATCGCATGAATCACCTCGGCGGCCATTCCCACCCTGCTTGACGAAAGATGCTGCGCAGCGTACCTTTAGGCAAGTCACGTTTGGGATGCGGTACGGTTACTCGTCCAGCTTTTTTTGGGTGTTTAAACTGATAGTGACTACCCTTAATGTGGACCAGAATCCATCCGTCTTCATATAGTCTATTGATGATATCCCGGCTCTTCATGGTAGTTTAGTACACACTATACACACTGTCAATTCGTCTAATCGCTATGGCGCATCGTATCAGGGTCGGGCATGCCATAGGCACCAGCTTTGAGGACCTTGAGCGAGAGCAGGGCGCACTTGACGCGGGCCATGCTGAGCTTGACGCCAATGAGGTTAAGCAGCTCGTCTTTATCAAAGGTGCGTACTTCATCCAACTTCATTCCCTTGATTTCCTCGGTGAGCAAGGAAGCAGCGGCCTGGCTGATGGCACAGCCGTCGCCGCTCCAGGCCACTTCGGCGACGCGGTTCTGGTCGTCCAGCTTCACGTCGATGCGGATTACGTCACCGCACAAGGGGTTATCTTCTTCGTACGACCAATCGGCCGTTTCTAACTGACCATAGTTAAGCGGATGCTCGTACAGGTCAATGATCTGTTCACGATAAATGCTTTCGTCCATGAGTGTTCCTCCAACTCTAAAGCCGGAAAATCTTTCGAGCATGGTTGAGGCTGGTCACCAGCTGATCAACCTCGTCGGTGGTGGTGTGGATGTAAAAGCTGGCGCGCGCGCTGGAATTGACGCCGCACAGATGGTGCAGCGGCATGGCGCAGTGGTGCCCGGCGCGGATCGCAATGCCGTCTTTATCCAGCAGTTCGGCAATGTCATGGGGATGAAGCCCTTGAATGGTGAACGCCGCCACCCCACCCCGCTGCGCCGCTGACGGACCCAAAATTTGCAGACCGTCCACCTCGCTGAGCGCTTCCAGGGCGTAGTTGGTGATG
>CAUJGI010000150.1 GCA_963169155.1 Chloroflexota bacterium | reverse complement strand
ACGGCCGATTTCGTCCAACATCTGCTGCCGCGCCTCATAGCCAATCACGCTTTGGAAGTCACGCACCATCATCGGGTACGGGTGCGGCCCCAGGACGGAGCCGAGCAGGTAATGGGTGGTTTCCACGTTAGTCACCCAGTCGCGAATGGCCTCGTTGATGGCGTCTTTGAGCGTTTTGCTGCCGCTTTCCACCGAGCGCACTTCGGCACCGAGCAGCTTCATGCGGTAGACGTTGGGCTGCTGCCGGGCAATATCTACGCCGCCCATGTAGACGATGCATTCCAACCCCAGCAGCGCACACGCCGTGGCGCTGCCCACGCCGTGCTGCCCCGCCCCGGTCTCGGCGACGATGCGGCTTTTGCCCATGCGCTGGGCCAGCAGTGCCTGTCCCAGGGCGTTGTTAATTTTATGCGCCCCGGTGTGGTTCAAATCTTCGCGCTTGAAGTAAATTTGCGCCCCGCCCAGGCTGGCGGACAGACGTTTGGCATGGGTGAGGGGTGACGGCCGTCCCACGTAACTCTTCAGCAAATGGTTAAACTCGGCCAGAAACGCCTCGTCCTGGCGCACCTCGTCGTAGACGCGGATGAGTTCGTCCAGGGCGGGCATGAGCGTTTCGGGCACAAATTGGCCGCCGTAAGGGCCAAATTTGCCCCGTTCATCAGGCACTGCAGCAGATTGGATCATGGCTGGTTCCTCTTTTTTGGTATCAGCGTTGATTATAGCAAGCTCTGGTTCGGTTTGGCCGTGCCTCTGAAAACTGGTCTCGCTCTGGCAAAGCCAACATGAAGTTATGTCAAGCGGATGGCTGCCAACCCTGAAGCTTCTCAGCGCAGAGCAGGAGCGCCAGGGCTGTATTGCCATCGGCGATCTGGCCGCTGCGAACCATGTGCAGCACCTCAGCCACTGGCTTAAGGTGGGTTACCATCACCTCGGTGGCTTCATGTTCTGGTTGGCCCAGACGCACGTTGGTGGCCAGGTAATACACACCTGGCTCGTTGCAGATGCCGTTGGCGGTGTAAAAACGGCCGATTTCCACCAGCTGATCATCCGTTTCACCCCCCACCTCTTCTTTGAGCTCACAAACGGCCGCTTCCAATTCGGTCTGCCCCGGTTTCACGCTGCCTGCAGGCACCTCCCAGCACCATTCGTCGACGGTGTAGCGATAGTTGTAGATGAGCACAATCTCCCCGGCGGGCGTCACCGGCACAATCCAGACGGAGGACGGGCTTTCGATGACATTGTAGACACCGGGACGGCCGTTGGGCGTAATAATCTGGTCCTGACGCACCCGGTACCAGGGGCAAGACCACACAATCTGGCTGGCAGTGGTTTGGTATGGTTTATTCATAACAATCTATAAAAATCCGTGACTCCCCTGAAAAAAGCCAACGCAGAGGCGCGGAGTCGCAGAGAAACGCAGAGAACAATCTCTGTCATCTGTGAAACCTGTGGTTATTATTCAGTGGTGCCTTCCGTGTAAATCCGTGGCAAAAAAGCTCAATGGCTGGCCATAAAAGCGAACACTGGCTGCATCGTTTCCTCGTAAGCGTCGCGGTGAATGCAGTGACCTGCTTGCGGCACCTGGAGCGTTTCACAGCGGGGCATCAGGCGCGCCGCTTCGGCCGCTACGGCAGGGGTCACAATGCCTTTAGTCGGGTCGGCGGTGATCAGCAGCACCGGGCAGGTCACCTGGGCCGCCGTGGGTCGCCAGACAAATTGGTGCATGCGCTGTCGCACGGACGGGCTTTGAATCTCCGGGTTGTACTCTTCTGTAGACTCAGCCCAGGGGCCAATTTCGGCCTCATGCCAACCCGGATTGTTTTCCCGGATCGCGCTCATTTTTTCGGCCAACGGCCGTTCCTGGAACAGCCGCGCCTCATCTGCTATCGTTTGCAAAACCTGCGGATCGTGTGATGCGGCATGGTCAAACGGCGGATCTTCCAGCACGATCGCCCGGACCAGGTCAGGGGCCAGCGCCGCCACAATCAGGGCGGTTTGTGCCCCCATCGAATGGCCAAAGAGAAACGGCCGTTCCAACCCCAGCGCCTGGATAAACGCCACAACATCGGCCGCCAGCTGCTCATACGAAAATATTTGCACGTCCCCCTGGGTACGGCCGTGGCCGCGGGCATCGGGCATGTAAACGTCATACTCATCCTGCAAATCGCGGGCCACGCGGACCCAGCACAGGCCGTTGTCGGTGTAGCCGTGCAGCAAAACGAGCGGGGGTTTGGTACGGCCGTCACCGCCGCCCGCCTGGTGATAAAACACCTGAAGATCGTTTGCCTGTACGTAGTTCTGAGAAAACTCCATATTGCCTCATCTTTTGGGTAAGCTTTCAACCTTATCTGGAGCAAGGGCAGCTGCGCCACCCTGCGCAGAAGTTTAGCAGGCTTTGGCCAAACGGCAGAATCCCTGGCCACAATCCAAACACACATCAAATATCTTGACAAATAAAAAAAAGCGTTGATAATTTTTGGCCATAGGGCAAGTTTGTCCCGCGAAAAATGTATAAGAACCTCGTTCTTATATTTTTTTGCCCGGAAGTGAAACGTTTCACTTCACCCATTTCCCAATCATTACAGCGTTGAAGGGTTGAGAAGGCCCCATGCACAAAAAATTCGAATCGGTTTACGGCTACTTTTCCGAAGATGGCAGAGAGTACGTCATTAAGACGCCTAAAACGCCGCGTCCCTGGGGCAACGTCATCAGCAACGGGGATTACAGCTTGCTGGTGTCCCAAAACGGCTCCGGCTACAGCTGGCGCGGCAATGCGGGGCAAAACCGCCTGACCCGCTCATTTCAAGACCTGATCAAGGACAATTGGGGCAAATATTTCTACATCCGCGACCGGCAAAGTGGCGAATATTGGTCCGCCACCTACAAACCGGTGATGCGGCCGTTTCAATCATTCTCGGTTACCCATGGCATTGGCTACTCCATTTTCCGCCAGCAAATCGAGGCGGTTGCCAGCGAGCTAACCGTCTTTGTTGCGCCGGACGATCCCGTTGAGATTTTCCAGCTCACCCTCACCAACCACAGCGCCCAACCGCGCGAACTGGACGTGACCTCTTACGCCGAATGGGTGCTGGGCTTTGCCCCGGACGAACATCGCGAATTCCACAAGCTGTTCATTGAAACCTCAGCCGATGTGCCCAACCGTACCGTCACCGCCCGCAAGTGCCTCTGGGGCTTTGCCGACGACAAGGGACGCCACAATAACACCAGCTGGCCCTACACCGCCTTCATGGCCGCCAGCGAGCCGCTGCTGTCGTTTGACTGTGACAAGGAATCGTTTCTGGGCCTGTACAACAACGATGACAAACCGCAGGCGATGGTGGATGAACAACTGGCGGAAAGAAGCGGCCGTTTCACCGATGCCATTGCCGCGTTACAGGTGGCTGTGAACCTGGAACCTGGGGAAGCCAAAACGATTGTTTTTACCCTGGGCATGGCGGAGGATGGCAAAGAGGACGTGGCGGAGTTGGTGGGAAGGTATACGGCCGTTGCCGCCAGCGCCCAAACCTTACAAGACGTGCACCACTTTTGGTCCCGCTTTGTCGATACCGAAAAAGTAGAAACGCCGGATGAAGCCCTGAACTTCATGACCAACACCTGGCTGAAATACCAGGCCATCTCCTGCCGCCTGTGGGGCAAATCGGCCCTGTACCAGGTGTCGGCTGGTTACGGCTACCGCGACCAGCTGCAAGACAGCCAGATTTTCCTGGTGAGCGAGCCGGAGTATGCCCGCCAGCAGCTGCTGATGCACGCCGCCCAGCAGTTTATTGAGGGAGACGTGCTGCATTGGTGGTTCACCATTCGCGGCGGCGGGCCGCGCACCAACTGCTCCGACGATTTGCTCTGGCTGCCGTTTATCCTGGACGCCTATCTGCAAGAAACCAACGACACCGCCATCCTGGACGAGCCGATTCCGTACCTGAACGGCCCGGCCGAACCGCTGTACGACCACTGCAAACGGGCCATCGAGCGCTCATTCTCCCGCTTTTCGCCGCGCGGCATCCCGCTGATGGGCGACCACGATTGGAACGACGGCCTGAGCGCCGTGGGCACGCTGCTCAAAGGGGAAAGCTTCTGGGTGGCGGAGTTTCTTTACATGATTTTGGGCAGCTTTGCCCCGCTGGCCGAACAACGGGGCGACGGCCGTTTTGCCCAAAAATGCGCCACAATCCGCCACAGCCTGCAAAACGCCCTGAACTGCCACGGCTGGGACGGCGCGTGGTATTTGCAGGCCACCACTGATGACGGACTGCTGCTCGGCGCCAACGCCAACGACGAGGGCAAAATTTTCCTCATGCCCAATGCCTGGGCGGTCATCAGCGGCGCGGCGGAGCCGGAGCGCGGCAAAAAGGCGATGGATTCGGTGACGGAACATCTGCTGAAAGAGTACGGCACGCTGCTGAATTATCCGGCCTTTACCCAACCGCGCCCGGACGTGGGGTACGTCACCCGCTACGCGCCCGGACTGCGCGAAAACGGCGGCGTCTACACCCATGCCGCTACCTGGGCGGTGTGGGCCTATACCCTGGTAGGCCAGCCGGAGCTGGCTTACGAAGCGTACCGCCGCATCTGCCCGCCCAACCGCAGCGCCGACATCAATACTTACAAAGCGGAACCGTACGTCACACCCGGCAACATTGATGGGCCGCTTTCGGAATATTACGGCCGTGGCGGCTGGACCTGGTACACCGGCTCGGCCCAATGGCTGCACCGCGTGGCCACCCACTGGATTTTGGGCATACGGCCGCAAGCCAACGGCCTGCTCATCGACCCAGCGATTCCCGCCGACTGGGCGGGGTTTCGGGTGATACGGCCGTTCCGCAACGCTACATACCAGATTGAGGTCAAAAACCCAACCCACGTTAGCCACGGAATTAAAGCTGTCATCATAGACGGCAACCAACACGATAGCCCCTTAATTCCTGATTTTCAAGATGGACAAACTCATATTGTTGAAGCATTAATGGGCTAAAAAGGAGGAGATTATTGCCTTAAGAAAAACTCTTTTCAAGCGTCAATTAAACCAAATCAATAAATTTTGGAGGAGGAATCAGACAGCACATGACACCCTCTTTCCTCTCAAAAAACGTTAGCACGAGTCACCTAAAAAACGAGGAGATTAAGAAATGAAACAGATAACAAAACGATTTTTACTGTTAGTTTTGTTGGTTGTTGCCCTGGCCGCCTGCGGTGGTGGAGCAACCGAAGAAGCAGTGGAAGATACCACCGCCACTGATACCACCCAGGAAGAAGCCGAAGCCCCGGCTGCCGAAGAAGAAGCGGAAGCCCCGGCCGAAGAAGCTGAAGCTCCGGCTGAGGAAGAAGCGGAAGCCCCTGTAGAAGAAGAGGCCGAAGCGCCAGCCGAAGAAGAAGCTGCCGAAGCGCCGGCTGAAGAAGAAGCCGCTGCTGATGCCATCACGCTGCGCTACGCCAACTGGAACCTGGGCACGGAAGAAGAAAACAACATTCAGCGTCAAATGGTGCAGGCCTATATTGAGGCCAATCCCAATGTCACAATTGAGTTTGTCGACATGTCGGCTGAGGGTGGCTGGGATGCAGTGCTGACCTCTTACGCCGCTAAGGGCGAACTGCCGGACGTCTTCATGGCCAACAACGTGCCGCTGTACGTCGCCAATGACTGGGTGGCCGACCTGACCGACCTCACCGCCAATGACGCCGACTGGGCCAACGTGCCGCAGGCGCTGAAAGACAGCGTCACCTACAATGGCCAGGTGCTTGGTATGCCCGCCGCGCAGTTTGTGATGGGCTACTTTGTCAACAAAGACCTGTACGAAGCCGCCAACCTGGACGCGCCGGAGTACGGTTTCACTGTGGAAGAGTTTGAAGAAGCCGTAGCCTCTTTGCACAACGTGCAGCAGGGTGTGCTGGGCCTGGATGAAATGGAATTCATCATGGGCTGGTATGCCAACACGCAAGACCCGAACCTCAAATGGTTCAGCTATGACGGCGCGCAGATGAACTACAACTCAACTGCCTTCAAAGATGCCATTGCCGCCGCTGGCGAGTGGAAACAGTACACCTGGCAAGGGCTGACGGAAGAGCAGCTGCCCAACTTCACCGCCACCGGGCCGTGGGAACTGTTCCTGAACCAGGAAGTGGGCATGCGTTGGGACGCCTCCTGGGCAGTGCCTGGTTATGTGGAAAATGCGGCCTTCGAATGGGACTTCATCGGTATCCCCGGTGGGAACCAGGCGCTGGTGACGGACGTGATGGTTGTTTCCAAGACAACGACAAACCTGGAAGCCGCTTACGATTTTGCCCGTTGGATGAGCTTCTCCACCGCAGCGTACGCCAAAGAAGCTGAATTGGCCGCCGCGCTGGGTTCTGCCCCCAAGATGCCGGTTTCAGTTGACGAAGCGTCGCTGGCGCTGTATACAACGTTTGTAGACAAACCGGGCATCCTGACCGCATTGGACAACCTGGACAACAGCATGGTTGAATCCCTGGCGAAAGTGGTGCCGGGTTACATCAACGCCCGCTGGGAAGGCAAGCCGGGTATCGACGTAGGTGAGGACCTGGATGTGAACATGTGGTTTATGTTCAACTTTGCCAATGACGGCCGTTACAAGTACGAAGATTACTCGGCCCAATTGGAAGAGTTTGCCAACCAAATCCTGGCCGACGCCGCTGCTGAACTGAACCAATAAACTTTTAGCGGGAGTGGGAAGGGGCTGCGCCAGCTCCTTCCTATTCCCATCCCACTGATTGCAACATGGCGACAAATCTGTTGAAAACCCTGAGGTTAGGTACGGCCGTAGTGATTTTGCTGATGGTCATCGCGCCATCGACCCACGCCTTGTGGATTTTGCAGCCAGATTTGCTGGCAACAGAGCTACGCGCCGCCGCCCCCCAGGCGCAAGACCAACCCCTGGCCGACCCGGACATCGCCATTGAGATCATGGCCGATGCCTTCGATTTTCCCCGCAGCGACCACACCGCCACCGCCGACTACGACAAACCCGCCGTGTTTTTGCAGGCGGAAGATGCGGTTAGCTTTACGGCCGTCATTCCCCAAGAAGGGCTCTACACGGTCTGGTTTGATACGGCCGTGCCCGACTCCTTCCTCAATCCACCCGAAGGCCAGCTGCTGGTGGACGGCCAATTCCCGTCGCTGGACACCCAGCGCCTTATCTTTCCCATTTTTTACCAGAACGCCGGTGCTGAAGGAGACGAATTCCCCCGGGATCGTTACGACAACGAGGCGCTCATTCGCCAGGAGAAGCTGGTACGCTGGACCAAGGTGCCCATGCGCGACGCCAATTTCAGCCTGGAGTATCCCCTCCAGCTGTTGCTGACCGAGGGGGAACACACGTTTGAATTTAAGCTGACCGACGAAACGCTGCTGCTGGGCAGTGTCTACATCGAAGCGTTTGCGCCCTACCCCAGCTACAGCGACTATCTGGCCGCCCATTCGGCGCCGGACACAACTGGCGTGATGATTGAGCTGGAGGCGGAATGGCCGACGTACAAGAATGATACGGCCGTACGCCCCGTCAACAGCCGCAGTTTGGTCGTCACCCCATACGACACCTACCAGCTCCGGCTCAACACCCTGGGCGGGGAAGATTGGGACCGCAGCGGCAGCACCGTTTTTTATGAATTCACCGTGCCCGAAGACGGCATGTACCTCATCACCTTGCGCGCCCTGCAAAACGTGAAGAGCAACTTCACCGTTTTCCGGCGCATCAGCCTCAACGGCGACGTGCTGTTTGAGGAGCTGAACGAAGTGCCCTTTAACGCCACCTCAGACTGGACCAACAAAACACTTGGGGAGGGGGCGTCGTCAGACGGCGACTTGCCCTACAAAATTTACCTGGAAAAAGGGGTCAACGTGCTGGGCATCGAGGCAACCAATTCGCCCTACCACTCGGCCATCGAGAAGATTCAGAAGGTGCTGCTGGACATCAACGATCTCTCCCTGGAAATTAAGCGGCTTACCGGTAATCAGGTAGATCCGTTTAAGGAATGGGTCATTTCCGACTACATCCCCGACATTGAAGATCAGCTGATTGCCATTGCCGATGATTTGCGCGAAGATTTGAACGTGGTAAC
>CAUJGI010000149.1 GCA_963169155.1 Chloroflexota bacterium | reverse complement strand
AGCGACCAGTCTGACGCGGGCAAGCAGAAGCTACTCGTCTGGCGCAGCCCCAACCAGTTGGGCGAGTATGTGATATTGCAGCCAACAGACGTCAGTCACATGATCGCCTGGGATGTGCCCGGCAGTCGCCAGCTTTCCTACCCCAAAATGCAAAGTCGCCTGCTCCCGCACCGCATTGATAGTGTCACCTATCAGTACGGCGAATTAACGGAAGCAAGCGGCTGCAATAGAACAAATGTATCATACTCTGTCGCGGCGATGGCGTCAACCATTCAGCGGGCGGCGGCCAACCAGGGAGTGTTGGGGGCGCACTGCAATGCGCTCATGATGTGCAAGGCGGTTTACGGCCGTTTACCGGATCAACTCCCAGCTACCCTGGAAGCAGTCATCGACGGTTCCGTGAAAACCGGTCTGGACTTGAGCCCCGTGCGGCAGTGGAACCAGATGGCCATCTCTCGCATGGTGCAGCATGGCCAGACAAACGCCACACGGGCCATGCCCTCTGTGCTTAGCGACCGGCTGCCCGCCTGGTTACGGGAAGATGCAGCAACGGCCGCCGCCGCCAACGCAAAGACCCATTGGCTGGACACGCTGGCCAAGGCGTTGGAAACGCATCAGGCGCAGTACTGGGCCGATGTTGAAGCGCTGGCCACCGAAGCGTGCCCGCCCGTGGTACTGTTTGACCAGGGCGGCAGCTGGCTGCATGTGGGCAAGGAGCTGCGTCGGGTGTATAGCCAGGTGATGCGTCAGGCGCTGCCAGGTGAAGACGAATCTGCTGAAGCGGATGAGGCGTTGGCGCTGCAAGCCACCTTTGCCGCCGCCCGGCTGGCCAGCGAGACATATCTCAACCAATGGCCTGTTGAAAAACGGCCGTTTGTGCTGTTGGGTGCGGCAGCTTACCTGTATGCGCAGGGTCCGCAGAACGGCGAACCGGTGCGGGATGCCCTCATCTGGCAGCTGGGGGCAGAACGGGACGGGGCCGAGAGCGGTCGGGAACCAGGGCTGGCTCAGCTGATGCTTCAGGCCCTGCGCCAGATTGGCCTGCTGGGTGAACCGGTCTGGACGACGGTAGGGGCAGTGCTGCACTACGCGGACGCACCCACCCGGCACGCGGCGGGGGTGCCGGTGCGCCTGAATGGGGTTTGGCTAAAGTGCGCCTGTGTGCTTATTGATTAGATTGCTTCCAAAGGAAGCTACAGCATGTTAACAATCGCTGTAACACCAACTGAGTTAGCAGCACCTTGAAAAAGGACTGTGAACACAGCATCTCAGTAAAGCGCGTTGAGGAAGGCCAGAAACTTCCAAGACGACCGCGCAAGGTGTGGCTGATAGGGTCAAAGCTAAACTGCCTGAATCCTAGTATCCAGTGGAAAAAAGACGGTCCCCCAAGCAAACTGGCTGAAACTCGGGTACAGATGGCGGGATGATAAGTTCAACGTCAAACCGCAAGTTAACCATCTGTAACACGGCTCATTGAGAGCTGGCAAGGATACGAACGGGAGACCTAAGTCGGCCTAGAAACGTCAATCAATAGGAACTCAGGGATTGCCTAAGTGCCGAGAGGCATATGGTAACGGAGTGCCCATAGTAGTCTGCGGTCGGGTAATGCCGACTACATGGCGAAGGGGCACAGGTAACTCACATGAAGGAGAAAGTTATGACAAGCGAAATGCTCTTAGCAAACAAGTACCTACATGTAATTAACGACAGGGGTAAACGTCGCCTGCCTTTACAACGTGTGTATCGCAACATACGGTGCAAAGGGCTATTTCTGAAAGCATATGCAAAACTATATGCTAATGACGGCAGCACAACACCGGGAAGTGACCCCAATGACACGATACAAGGAATGTCGCTGAAACGAATAGAAACCATTATCCGGCAGTTGGAAAATGGTAGCTACGAGTGGAAACCGGCAAACCGGAAGTATGTCCCTAAAGCAAACGGACAACAACGCCCCATCTCCATTCCATCATGGAACGACAAGATGGTACAGGAAGTGATGCGAATAGTTTTGGAGGCATACTACGAACCACGCTTTAGGAATAGTAGTCATGGGTTTCGCCCTAACCGGGGTTGTCTGACAGCATTGAAAAGCATCCAGAAGGAATGGACAGGCGTCGCTTGGTTTATCGAAGGCGACATCAAAAGTTGCTTTGATAACATTCCTCACGAAACCATCCTGAAAATACTTAGCCGAGATATACAGGACAATCGTTTTCTAAAACTTGTCAAAGGAATGTTGCAGGCCGGATATGTAGAAGATTGGGTTTACCATCAGACACACTCCGGCACACCACAAGGTGGGGTTATCAGCCCACTCCTATCTAACATTGTTCTCCATGAGCTAGACAAATGGATAGAAGATGAACTGATACCAAAATACACCAAAGGCAAGAAAAAGGAAGCGAATCCAGAATATCAAAAACTTCTTAGCAAACGCTCGAACACAAAAAGCCGGGCGCTTAGACGAGAGAGTCGAGGCGTAGATGCAGAAATTGTGAAGGCAGACTGGGAAGAGTATACGGAATTGGGCAGAAAATTACGGCAAATACCAACGCAAATGACGCATGACCCGAGTTATCGAAGATTGCGCTATGTACGGTACGCTGATGATTTCTTGCTTGGTTTCATCGGCAGTCATCAAGAAGCCATCGCTATCAAAGAAGAAATAAGTGAATTCTTGTCAATCCTCGGATTGGAAGTCTCACAAAAGAAGACGCTTATCACCAATGCAAAGCGGGACAAGGCACGTTTTCTGGGATACGAAGTTGGTATCTCAATAGACGACAATAAAGTGACAAAGTACAAGACGGATGGCAGAAAACGCAGAAGCGTAAACGGCAACATAAAGCTGAGTGTACCTGCGGATGTGGTCACCAAATGGTGTCGGAAATATACCAAGAAGGGAAAGCCACACCAACGGGGATATATCCTTGACCGGAGTGACTATGACATCGTGAACACCTTCGGACAGGAAATTCGCGGATTACAACAGTATTATGCACTCGCCTCAACCGGGAGAAGCGGTTTGAACAAGGTACGTTACTATTGCATGGAATCACTGGTGCATACACTGGCAGCCAAACACAAATGCAAGAGAACGGACATCTTCAAGAAGCACAAACGGAAGGGGCAAGGGGACGAAATGACCCACATCGCAGTCATCATTGAGCGAGAAGGTAAACGTCCACTCATTGCCAAATGTGGGGAAAAATCCCAAAAGCGCATCGAACCTGAATATTTGGCAGATAACATCGTACCACCATATGTCGTGCAGAGTACCCGAAGCGAACTTGTGGAAAGGTTACTCAAAGAGGAATGCGAATTATGTGGCAAGAAAGGGCCGTTAGAGGGCCATCATGTCAGAAAGTTAGCAGACCTGAAACGACAATGGCAGGGCAGAAAAACCAAACCTAATTGGGTAAAGGAAATGATAGCCCGTAAGCGAAAGACGTTGTTTATCTGCACCGAATGTCATTTAGAGATAACACTCGGAAAATATGACGGAGAGCGCATTCGTTAAAGTTACTGGAGAGCCGGATGACGGGAAACTGTCAAGTCCGGTTCGGAGGGGGCTTGTTGGAAAAGTGCTGTTTGTACAAACAACAGTAACTCGCCGGCTTGCTACCCTACTTGGCTCAATGCAACGGCGGAACGGCCGTATACCCGCATGGCCGATGTCCCCCCGGCGGAACGCAGCCAGGCGAAAGCGCGCATCGCCGACTACGTGCAGGACCGGTTCCGGGGCATGATGCTGACCACCGAAGTGATGGACAACGACAGAGTGATTACCCGCACGCCACACGGCAATCTGTTTGGCTATGTGCAGCGCGACCATGAACTGGCCGCCATTCGCTACGATCAGTGGCGCATTGCCTGGGCCCACGCCATTGACGGCAACGTTTTGGCGGTGCTGGAACCGGCCGTTTAGCTTTTTCGTTTCTTTCTATCGGGTCTATTAGGTTTGCCGAGACGGTAGCTGGCCTTCGGGCTGGCTGCCGTCTTTTCACTCATCTGTCATCTTAATGTCGTTTCTATTATAATTACAAACAGTTGGTAGTTATTTATCTGACTGGAGATGGTTTTGGAGGATAAATATGACGTTATTGATTGAATTACCCAAAGATTTGGAACAAGCACTAGAAGTGGAGGCAGCAGAATTAGGCTTGCCTTTGTCTGATTATGCCATTCACTTACTCTATTCTAGACAACCGGCAGATGAGGACGATGAACCCACCACCGGTGCGGAGTTGGTTACTTACTGGCAAAATGCTCGTTTGATTGGGACACGCCAGGATATTGGCGATAGCCAGACATATGCCCGCCAGCTGCGTGACCAGGCCGAGCAGCGTCAAAGTGAGTAGCGGTCATGTATCTTCTGGACACGGACATCCTCATTGATGTACAAAGAGGGTACCAACCTGCATTAGAATGGTTTGCCAGTTTAGAAACGGTTCCAACAATCCCTGGATTTGTGGTCATGGAGCTTATCCAAGGAGCTGACAATTCCCCGCAAGTGCAGCAAGCTTTAAAAATGGTTGCTCCTCTCCCCGTTTTGTGGCCATCTAGTAAAGATTGCAATCGTGCATTGTCAAATTTTACAGCATATCATTTGTCCCACAAATTGGGGCTGCTAGATGCCTTGATTGCCGCTTGTGCGGTCGGGGCATCATTGACTC
>CAUJGI010000148.1 GCA_963169155.1 Chloroflexota bacterium | reverse complement strand
GTGCGGGCGATGGGGATGTACAGCACGGGCAGGTCGCCAGGAAAGATGCCAATGCCGGTGGTTTTGACAGTGAAGGATGGGGTAGTGACGGCCGTTTCCTTCTCCGCCTCACTCTCTGCCGGGTCGCCCCACATAATGATATGCACCGGTTCAGGCAGATTTTCTAGAAAAGTGGGCAGCTGCGCCCAGGTTTCTTCATCGAAGGGGTGGGAACTATCGATCATGCCGCGTATTGTACTTGAATTTTCGGTTTTGCCTTAGGCCAATTCGACCCGGTGCAGGGGCACGTGTCGCCCGCCGGTGTCGTGCAGGAGGGTGAGGTTGGTTACCTGGACGTCCCAGGCAATGGGTTGGCGGTTGAGCCAGGTGACAATCGGTCCAAGCTGGTCGGGGGTGATGTCGTTTATGCCGAGGGTGATGTGGGGAAACCAGTTCTGGGGAGCGTAATAGTCGAGCGAGCCCTGCGCTACGGCTTGCAGTTTGGGCCACAGGGTAGTGTGCAGCGCCTGCAATTCTGGCGTGCGGGCGATGGGGATGTACAGCACGGGCAGGTCGCCAGGAAAGATGCCAATGCCGGTGGTTTTGACAGTGAAGGATGGGGTAGTGACGGCCGTTTCCAACATCACCGCTGGCAACCGCTCAACATCATATTCGGATGCCACATGGTAGCTAAAATGGGGCACCGACGCTGCCTCGGCACGGCCTACACCATACCGCTGCTTTAGCTCCCGCCAAAGCGCTTCTACCCACCCGTGATGTGGCCCGGCTAAAACTGTCAAAACACTGTACATTCGGCGCTACTCTACAAAAATCTCAACGCGCTCGCCCGATTCTTCGTCGGTCACGTCGATCACTTTGCCCTGCTGCCCGCTGCGGACGGCCACCAGCAGCTCTTGCAGCTTGCCGTCTTCCATGTCGGGCACAAAGCGGGCGCCCATTTTCAGCCCGACGTTTACCAGGCCAAAGGGAATGTTGACGTTGACCTTGTTACGGCCGCTGAACGTGTCTGTGACGCGCACGCGGAACCAGCGCGGATTGCTGACCCCCCCTTTTAGCGGCGGTGGTGGGGTGCTGCTTTTGTCCTTGCCCAAAGCGCGCAGCAGTTCCGCCCCGTCGGCGGCACTGATTTTGCCTTCTTCGATCATTTTTAAGATTTGCATACGTTCTTCTGCGGATGCCATGATTGTCCTCATTGATGTGGTTTGCTAGTTTTAGTGGCTAGTTTGTTAGTGATTGGTACAAACACCTGGCCACCAGCCACCAGCCACTATCCCCTAATCCAAATCCAACCGCATGTGCGTCAGCGTGCGGCGCGGCTGGAAGTTTGCCTCTTGCAGCAGGGCGTTCATCAGCTCGTCATCGTCGCGATGGTCGATCTGCACACTGCGGCGGGACTGCTGCTGCAGGCGGCGGATCAATTTGGCCAGCAACGGCCGTTCCAACCGCCCGGCCCACGTGGGATGGACGCGAATGGCAGCCTGGTGTAAGCCGCCCCACTCCGAACTCATCGTTGCCAGGCCAACGAGCTGGCTCCTGGTGCTGGAGATGACCCACGTTTCTGATTGACGGCCGTTTACGAAATCCACCACTTTGGCCCAAAGCCCACTTTTGTACATATCTGGCTGGGGCAGTTCGGGCCAGTTAAGGTCCGGGTGCAGCGCCTCATGGTCCAGTGCAAACGCGCTGCGCCACTCGTGCCCGCGCAGTTCGCGAATGTGCGGGCTGGCGCTTTCCACGTTCAGCTCCAGCCGCCGCAGCCGCGACACAGAAGCGGTCCAATGCGTGATGCTGCCGATGGTGGTGTAATCGAGCGAATTGTAAAGTTCAACGGCGGCGGTGTTTTGCTTCACCACCTGCAAGAGAATCTGGTTCCCCTGCCGCTGCCGCACCAGGTTTTCCACCTGTTTCATCAGCAGGCGGGCAATGCCGCGCCGCCGATAATCGGGGTGGACCGCCACGTTAACCACCAGGAACCGCCCTGGGGTATCGCTGGTGAGGACGGTAACGTTGCCGACGATACGGCCGTCTTCCTCCCACACAAACCCCAACGACAGCTTGGCCGCTGCTGGACTCAACCGCCACAAAATGGCTGGTGACTGCAGCGCCGCGCTGTTCCCGGCAAACAAGTGCCGCCCCTCTGAATCCAGAGAAGCGCCAAACACCAACTCCAGCAGCTTCAAAATGCCCGGAACATCTGTGTTGATGTTAATCGGTCGTGGCCCGTTTTTCGATTGGTCGGTTGAGGGTGCGGTAACAATCATACAAGTGTGCAAGTTTGCATGTTTGCAAGTGTGCAAGTCATAAGCGAGGCAGTTGCACACTGGCCACTTGCCTACTTGCACACTCAATATTCCGACAAACTCCCTCTGCGCCGGGCCTGGTTTTCGGCCTGACGGTATAACCAAAAGCCCAGCAGAGGCATGGCAACGCCAAAAAGCGTCACGATGCCCAATTCTACACCAATCGGGGCCAGTTCGGGGAATCCATTTGGATACCCCATCAGGGTAGAGCGAAAGGCATCTACCCCATAAGACAACGGAATGGCTTTGGCCACCCACAGCAGCGGTTCGGGCAGCGCGGCAAAAGGAAAGAACGGCGCACAAAAGATCATAAAGCCAAATTGGAGCAGGTTGACGGCCGTATTGGCCGCTTCCTTAATCCGTAACGTGAGCGCCGCAAAGGCAAACCCTGTGCCAAACGTGCCAGACAGGGTCATAAGCAAAATGAACAGCGCCAGCGGGCCGTTGTGAAACGGCAGCTTGCCCAACAGCGCACTCATCAGAACGGCCGCACACACCGACAGCAGCCCCGTCCACAGCAGCGTCAGCGCCACCCGCGAGGCCAAAGCGGCAAATTTGGACGCTGGACTCAGATAAAGCTGCTCCAGCGTGCCCTGCTTCTGCTCGCGCCGTACGTTAAAGCCAATGCTCCACAGCGTGTCTGAGAGGTAAATGAACAGCACAAAGCCGTACACCACCAGCCCGGTCACCTCGCTGGTGGATTCGCTTTCGATGCCCTCGGGGGCAAACATCAGCCCGGCCAGGGTGAGCACCAGCACGATGAGGAAGATTTGGGCAAAGCTGGCCACAAACTCCACCGGGTAGCGCAGCTGGATGATGAACTCCTTCTTCACCATCGCGGCAAACGCGCTCAGCGTCGCCATCGGCTCAGACATCCGTTGGTACGGTTCTTTTTTGGAGGAAACGGCTGTCATTTCATATCCTCAACTTGGGACGCAGAGACCAGTGAGAGAAGCGTGAGTTCGCCGAGATTAGAGAAAAAGCTCATTTTCTCTCTCTGCTCTCCTGTTCCTCTGCGCTCTCTGCGTCCTTTTTTTGTAGGTTAATCCAACCCTATCACTACTAGCTCATCGTCATCCTGCACGCGGATGAACTCCACGGCCATGAACGAATCCAGGTACGTTTCCAGCGTTTGGGCCGGATCGCCGCTGGTCACCATCAGGTTGCGCAGGCGCAGCGCCTGGTTCACCGGCGGCTGGGTGGGCAGCAGCAGCCCCACCAGCGGAATCGGGATGGGGATGCGCAGATTGACC
>CAUJGI010000147.1 GCA_963169155.1 Chloroflexota bacterium | reverse complement strand
AAGAGCGTGGCGGCAAAAGAGGTCGAAGAAGTTATCCGCAACTCTGGTGGCTATCTGCTCAAAGATGTGGCACTGTTTGACCTGTACGAAGGCAGCCAGATTGGCGCAGGCAAGAAAAGCCTAGCCTATCATCTTACCTTTCAGGCGCCAGACAAAACCCTTACCGACAAGGTGGTGCAAAAGAGCCGACAGAAAATTATTGGTCAACTCAAGCACAGGCTCAACGCCCAACTGCGCGAATAGGACAAGAAGCCAGGTGAACAACACCTGGCTTTTTTTTCGATCCTGGAGGATTTTTTGGAGTGAGCCGCGAATTTCACGAATTAACGCGAATGATTCGTGTAAATTCGCGCAATTCGCGGCAAAAAAACATTCAGACCCCGCCAAATCGTAAGGGTTCTTTTTATGCGTTCGCCACCTTTCAAAGCGCGATCAAGTGACGAAATGAACAAAAATGATGGCCAAAAACTAGTTGACATGTCTAGTATTCGATGATATAGTTGATACGTCAACCAAATGATAAAAACCAGAATTTCCACAGGTCTCAAGGCTGAATGAGCGAACGAGAAACGCTTTATAATCTCCTTAAACAAACCTTCATCCTCCTCGATGACGGTGATCGGCGGTTATTTGGCGGCTACAATCTGACCGCTCCACGGTACTACGCCTTACTCCACATTTCAGAAAAACCAGGGCTTTCATCCAGTGAATTAAGCGATCGGCTGCTGTGCGACAAAAGCAACGTGACGCGCATCGTGAAGGGGCTGGAAAGTGCCGGTCTCATCACCCGACAACCGCACGAGACAGACGGCCGTACCTTGCGCCTTTACCTGACGGACCAGGGTAATGAGATTTGTGCGCACGTCGCCACCGCGCACCAAACATACAACGATCTGCGGCTGAGCTGCATTGGCGAACTCTCCCAGGGCAACCTGCTGGAGAACCTGACCCTGTTAAACGATTCATTTCAAGATGAACTCTCAAAATCGGCCGTACCCGCCAATGGGTATTATGCGGAAAATTCCTGAATCCACGCTAAAATAATAAAATAGCTTGAACTGTTCCAACTACTTACTGTCTGCGTCTCAAAAAGTCTTACTACACAACCTTTACAGCCTGAATTTAAGTAAGAAAAACCAATTTTAAGGAGGTGATGCACGTAAGCCGAGATCACAACCCTGACAAATCAAATGTTACAAAATTTCCAAATATCAAACAATTTGAGGAGAGAGATGAACAATAAAAAATGGTACATCTTAACAGTTTTGTTTTTAATGGGCGCCCTGTTTCTAAGCGCCTGTGGTGGTGCCGAACCCGAAGTTGAAGAAACAGTCGATGAACCCGCTACCACTACCGAAACCGAAGAAGTAATGGAAGAAGAAGCTCCGGCTGAAGAAGTTGTCGAAGAAGCCCCCGTCGAAGAAGAAGTTGTCGAAGAAGTCCCGACGGAAGAAGCCGTGGTAGAAGAAGCTCCAGCTGAAGAAGAAGTTGTCGAAGAAGCTGCTTCTGAATTCGAAGTCAACATCACCATCTGGTCCGATGACCTGCTCACCCCCGTCATCCTGGGCCTGAAAGACTCCTTCGAAGCGGAATATGGCATCGGCCTGATCGTCGAAAACGTGCCGGACCGCAACGACCAATTCCCCATCGCCGCCCCGGCTGGCGAAGGCCCAGACATCATCATGCTGCCCCACGACCGTCTGGGTGGTTTTGTTGAAAGTGGTTTGCTGGCCCCCGTTGATCTGGGCGACAAAGCCGCTGAATTCAACCCGTTTGCTCTCCAGGCATGGACCTTTGATGGTCAACTGGTTGGTGTTCCCTACACCGTTGAGAACATGGCGTTCTTCTACAATCCAGAAATGGTTGAAGCCGCTCCCGCTACCTGGGACGAACTGATCGAGGTTGGTGGCGCCCTGGTAGACAGCGGCGCAGCGACCTACGCTATGGCCCTGACTGGTACCACCTACGACGCCTTCCCGCTGCAAACCGCCTTTGGTGGCTACGTGTTTGGCGTAAACGAAGACGGCACCTACAACCCCGGTGATGTTGGTATCGACGGCGAAGGCATGATTGCCGCTGGTAACTTCATCCAGGACAACGTTGAAGCTGGTTACATCAGCAGCAGCACTGACTGGGACACTGCTCACCTCCAGTTCGAAACCGGTGAGGTTCCCTTCCTCATGGCTGGCCCGTGGGCTTTGGAACGCATCCGCACCTCTGGTGTTCCCTATGAAATCACCAACTTCCCGGCCGCTGCCCAACCCGGTATCCCGTTCCTGGGTGTGTGGGGTTTTGCGGTGAACTCTCTGAGCGAAAACGTGCTGTTGGCCCAAACCTTCCTGACCGAAGTTATTGCTACGCCCGAAACGATGCAGCTGTTAGCTGACGGCAGCAACCGTCCGTCTGCCTGGACGACTATCGTTAGCACCGATCCTGACCTGGCCAATTTTGGCGAAGCGGCCGTTGGCGCACAAGCAATGCCCGCCATTCCCGAAATGGGCTCTGTCTGGGGTAGCTGGGGCGATGCCTTCACCCTCATCATCAACGGCGAACAAGAACCGACCGACGCTCTGGTCAACGCTGGTACCCAAATCCGTGACCTGATTGGTGGCGCTGCTACCGGTATGGTCAACGTGCCTGGTTCCTGGCAACTGGCTTCCGGCCTTTGTGAAGGCGACTGGGACCCGGCTTGTGCGGCCACCGCTCTGACCGATAACGGTGACGGCACCTTCTCCGCTACCTTCGATGTGCCCGCTGGCGACTACGAAGGCAAAGTGGCGCTCGACGGCGGTTGGACTGAGAACTACGGCGTTGACGGTGAAGCTGATGGTGCCAACATCGCTTTCTCCGTTGCCGCAGACGGCCCCGTAACCTTCACCTGGGATTCGACCACCAAGATTCTCACGGTTGAAAGCGGCGGCTAATCTCGCCTGACAAACACAGTGTGGCCCGGAAAAACTTTCCGGGCCACACTTTTTCATCTTGGCATTCACCTGAATAAGTTGCTGTTTGCGTTTTCTATCATTGGCAAAAGCTTTCAAAAAAGATTGGCGTAATATCTACCAATCAATTGAGGAGAAGCGGGAGAAAAGCCGATGCCTATTTTTGGTGCTTTCCCGCTTTACACCGCAGATATTACCTCACAAGTTTGTTAGGAAGAGAAGAAGTAACTTACCAGCCCTTTCCGCCGATCTGGAACCAGGTCGGCCAGGCCGCTTGTTTAGTTACAGAAGGTTGTTGATTTACCATCTCACCCACGGGAAAAGGAGGTCTGTCTCATGACAGTACAGGCTCTGAAACAACCTGGAGCTCCACAGAGTAACCAAAGCGCCACGCTGCTGAACGTCTTTCTGCGTTTAGTGCTGCTGCTGGCGATTGACGGCTTTTTAATCTGGTTTGCCTTGAGTGCCTTTGGCGAAGGGTATACTTCGCTGGGAATAGTCATTGCGTTCATTGGGGCAGGCGTCAACTATATCATCCTGGTGCGAGACATGTACCCTCTGCGCTGGATGCTCATCGGGCTAATTTTGATGGTAATGTTTGCCATCTGGCCTATCTTGCTCACCATTTTTGTGGCGTTTACCAATTATGGGGATGGCCATTTGCTGACCAAAGTTCAATCGATTGAGCTGCTGCAGCAGGAGCGCTATCTGCCAGAGGGCGATGCCGCTTATTCCTGGACTGGTTACAGAAATGAAGCGGGGGAATATGCGCTGTGGCTGCAAAATGAAGCGGGCGAGAGCTATTTGGCTTATCCTGGCACCTCCCTAATTCCAGCCAGCGAGGCAGAAGGGGTTGGTGAACTGGATGAAAATGGCATTCCCGTGACCATTAGCGGCTATGAACGCCTGAACGCTTTGCAGGTAGCGAGTGACCAAACAATTCCCAGCATTCAGTTTGGCTCAGAACTTGATGGGGTACAGATTCGCTCTGCCCGTGAAGCGGCGCAACTTCAGTTGAGATACGTTTACGATGAAGCGACAGACGTCATAACAAACCAGGAAACGAACACGGAATATTCACCCGTGGAAGGCGTCTGGACATCTTCTACAGGCGAGGTGCTGCCTTTTGGCTTCCGTGAGATAGTTGGTGCCAGCAACTTTACCCGCTTCTTTGAAAGCCCGGCATTTCGGGGGCCTTTGCTGCGAATCATAACCTGGAACTTTGCCTTTGCCTTTCTGAGTGTGTTTACCACGTTCTCCCTGGGTCTGGCTATTGCCTACATTTATAATGATCGGACGCTGCCAGGGCGTAAAATCATTCAATCCTTCTTGCTGATTCCATATACCATTCCCAGTTTGATCACCATCATCATTTGGCGCGGCATGTTTAACAACCAGGTTGGGGTTATCAACCGTACGCTAGATACCATGTTTGGCATTGCCCCGGAATGGACGGTAGACCCAAGCCTGGCCAAGTTGGCCATCATCATTGTGAATTTGTGGCTGGGTTATCCGTACTTCATGCTCATTTGCAGCGGCGCGCTGCAAGCCATTCCTGAAGATTTATATGAGGCAGCCCGCGTGGACGGTGCCAATGCCTGGCAGCGGTTCTACAAGATTACGCTGCCGCTGCTGCTGGTGGCGGTTGGTCCGCTGTTGGTCGCTTCGTTTGTCTATAACTTCAACAATTTCAACCTGATTTTCTTGTTTATTGAAGGAGGGCCGCCGATTGCCAATTCGGCAACGAGGGCGGGCCATACAGATATTTTGATCTCGTACGTCTACAACTTTGCCTTTGCGTCTGGTCGGGCCAAGGAGTATGGGTTAGGTTCGGCGATTACGATCATTATTTTCCTCATCGTGGCGGTGATTACGTTATTCCAATTCCGCTATACCAAGATGTGGGAGGAGGTTGGTGAAGGTGTCTAGTTTAACAATAAAACAACGCAAAAATTTAGGCCATTTAGCGCGCTGGTTGATGGCTATCGTGCTGATCATTTTTGCCATTTTCCCCGTGGTTTGGGTTATTTCGGCATCTATTAACCCGTCGAACACGCTGGCCTCGGCTAAACTGATTCCCGATAACTTTGGCTGGGACAATTACCGCCTTTTGTTTGAGTCGCCGCAGTTCCCATTTGCCCGCTGGCTGTGGAATTCTGTGAAGATTTCCTCGATTACCACGGTGTTGTCTGTGTCGATCACGACGCTGGCGGCATATGCTTTTTCTCGGCTGCGCTTTACGGGGCGGCAGACGATGTTAAAGGGGATTTTGCTTATCCAGGTTTTTCCAGGCCTGCTGGCGATGATTGCCATTTTCACGCTGGTTACGCAGTTTGGCTCTATCGTTCCGGCGCTGGGTTTGGACACGCATGCGGGCTTGATTATGGTTTACCTCGGTGGCGCGATGGGGGTGAATATCTGGCTGATGAAGGGCTTTTTTGACACGATTCCGCGGGCGATTGATGAAAGCGCGATGGTGGATGGGGCTACTCATTGGCAGATCTTTTCACAGCTGCTGCTGCCTTTGATGCGGCCGATTTTGGTGGTCATTGGTATCCTGTCTTTCATCGGCACCTACGGGGACTTTATTCTGGCTCGTATCTTGCTCAAGAGCACG
Source organism: Chloroflexota bacterium (assembly GCA_963169155.1). Classification (GTDB taxonomy): domain Bacteria; phylum Chloroflexota; class Anaerolineae; order Promineifilales; family Promineifilaceae; genus Leptofilum. The sequence goes on along the minus strand of CAUJGI010000147.1, from coordinate 1,129 downwards.
GAGCAGTACCCGCTGATGGTTGGTTTGTTTATCTTTACCAGCGGCGAGTTCTCCCAAAAGTGGGGGCCGTTTGCCGCGGGCGCGCTGATTGGCGCGCTGCCGATCATGATCATTTATCTGCTTTTGCAGGATCAGATTGTGGGTGGTCTGACGCAGGGTGCGGTGAAAGGATAGCTCATTGGGAATTGTGAACGGTTAAATTTTATTTATTGATTGGTTACGGCCGTTTCCAAATAGACCTGACAAGTTTGCCCTCATAACAGTCACCTGTTATGGCCCACTTGTCAGGTCTGGTGCAGAAGGAAACGGCCGTTTTTAATAGGACCCCTCCATGAAAAAACGCCTCCTTCTTACCTTCCTGTCCCTTCTCCTCCTGCTGATTGCCTGCCAGCAAACGCCAGCCCGGCAGCCAACCGCCACGCCAGAAGAGCAGGCAGCAACGGCCGTCGCCACGGAAACGGCCGTGCCCGCCCCCACAGAAACACCAGCTCCCACCGCCACGCCAGACCCCTTTGCGGTTGGCACCAACGGGTACCCCTGGTGGAACGACCTCGTCTTCTACGAAATCTTCGTGCGCAGCTTTTACGACAGCGACGGCGACGGTATCGGCGACTTGAACGGTGTGATTGAAAAGCTGGACTACCTCAACGACGGCGACCCCAGCACGACCACCGACCTCGGCGTCACCGGCATCTGGCTCATGCCCATCACCGTCTCCCCCAGCTACCACGGCTACGACGTTACCGACTACTTCCAGGTGGACCCCGAGTACGGCACCAACGAAGATTTTCTGCGGCTGATGGAAGAGGCCCACGCCCGTGGCATTCGTGTCATCGTTGACCTGGTGATGAACCATACCTCCAATGCCCATCCCTGGTTCATCGAATCGCAAAACCCGGACTCCGAATACCGCGATTGGTACATCTGGGCCGAGGAAAATCCCGGTTTTCGCGGGCCGGATGGGCAGGTGGTGTGGCACAACAGCGCCAGCGGCTATTACTACGGCATCTTCTGGAGCGGTATGCCCGATCTGAACTATGAAAATCCCAACGTCACCTTTGCCATGTTTGACGCCGCCCGCTTCTGGCTGGAAGAAATGAACGTCGATGGCTTCCGGCTGGATGCCATC
>CAUJGI010000146.1 GCA_963169155.1 Chloroflexota bacterium | reverse complement strand
AAATGTGAACAAACACCCCCACCCACCCCCCCCCCTGGTGTGGGGGTGGTATTTGGGCCCCCTCCCCGGGGCGGGGTGTGGGGGGGGGTGTGGGTCAATTTACCGACTGCGCCGATTTGCCCGACGATGGCGCAGGTTTTCTAGCTTCTTTGCCAGGGTTTGGCGGATGAGGATGGGGCGCAGCTGCTGCCACTGGCTCACCGGATTGAAGCCATCTTCAAACGTTTTGGCCGGGCTGAACTGCTTGAGCACAAATTGTCTGGTCAGGGTGCGGATGGGTTCTTTGCCTTCGGGAACGGCCGTTACCAATACCTCGGCCTGTTCATATGGCGTCTGCGTTTCGCGGGTGGTCAGCCCCAGCCAGCCAGCCCAACTGCGCAGCCGCCAGAAGCTCTTGTCCACATCCCCTTCAACACGCTTGTTCATCTCGTTGGCCACGTAGGAAAGCGTGATGGCCACCGCCAGCACCAGCACCGCCCCCAACGCCTGCCACACCGGGAAGGTATCCCAGAAAGTAGGCTCCACCACTGCTTCCGCGTCCTCAGCCAACAGGTCGTCCAACAGCGCTTCGTCCAGCGTAGAATCTTCCGGCGTGTCCAGGTCCTCACCCAACAGCTGTTCACGGGTCAAAAACGCCTGCGACGAAAAAGCGCTAAAAGCATCGCCGCCGCTGCCGCTTTCATCAACCGATTCGGGGCGATCCCAGGCAGGTACCGAAGCAGTTGGCTCGAACTGAATCCAGCCAAAGCCGGGGAAATATACTTCCACCCAGGTGTGTGAATTACTGGCCTGGACGCGGTAAGAGCTGGTTTCTGGATCAAAGCTGCCCTGCGCGTACCCGCCTACTACCCGGGTGGGAATACCCTGCGAGCGCAGCATCAGCGCCATCGCCGAGGCATAGTAGTTACAGTACGCCTCCTGGCTCACAAACAGCGTGTAATGTACCGGGTCAATCCCTTCAGGCGTGGCCTGAATCTGGTCATTGTAGACAATGTTTTCGCGCAGGTAGTCGCGCACGGCAATTGCTTTGTCGAACGGATTGTCATGCGGCGCAGCCAGCTCATCGGCCAGGGCCAGCGTTTCCGGGGTGACACTGTCGGGCACTTGCAGATACGTTTGCTGTACCCAATCTGGATATTCGGTGCTGGCATCGCGCAAGCTGATGGCATCGGCCAGCGACAGCCGCGAGGTGACTTCGTACTGGTCGCCGAGCTGGAGCACAAACTTAGAGCGCACCTGGCTCACCAGCTGGTTACCGCCGTCATCCCGGCTGCCATATACGTTAATCGGGCGGTCGACATCAATGATGTCTGGCGCACCATAAATCAGGCTGGAATTGGGCAGGTAGGAAATAACGGTTTGGGTGACCACTTCGCGATCGGCCGTAAAGGGCACGCTGACCGGCCCTTCGTCGGGAAAATGTTCGGTATAAGGTTCATCCAGGCTCAGCCAGCCGCCGTCCTGGTAGGTATGGTACACCTTGGCCTGCCAGTAAACATAGGGCAGTTCACGGGGGACGATGATGTCCATCACGGCCGTATTTCCCACAGTTCTTGGCCCACCCAGCACCAGCGTGTCCTGGTACGGATCCGTCGTGTTGGTGCCATAGGTGCGCAGCGCCGAAAACATGCGCGTCCAGTTATCCTGGAAGTCGCGCCAGGGCCCCCTGGCCCCATTCAACGCATCCCCCACCGTGGTGCTGGCCGACAGCGGCGGCAGACGCCAGGTAAACGCCAGCGCCAGCAGCGCTACGATAAACCCGGCCCGAATAAAGCTAAACCAGATTGTTTTATCATACCGCACCGAACTGGCCAGCCACCCTTTTTCCTGTTCCACCAGGTAGGTGCGCGCCACAAACAGCAGCGCCAGCAGCAGGTAAAGTGCCAGGTAATACTCCAGCGGGCGCGGCCCAGCGTAGTAATAAACCACGCTCAACAGCACCAGACCGGTAGGAATAACCACACGCCACACGTGCGGGCTGCGGAAGGTATACCAGGCGGCCGTATAACCCAGCCCCCAATAAATCAGCGAGGTCTGGAAAACAAAAATGAGGCCATCGCGGCTCGTGCCGCCGCTGACCAGCTTTTGCAGCCAGATGATCTGGCGGTAGATGATGCCATCAGTGGGGTGCAGGATGCGGTCACGCCAGGGCATGTTGGCAAACGTGTCTAGCGTGCCCACCAGGTAAAACACCACAAACAGCCCATAGATGAGCGAGATCAGGTGAGCGTTGTTGGGGGCAAAGCGGCTCTTGGCAATGAGGGTGCCAACCAGCACCGCCGTGAGGCCCACCAGGGGGATAACGTGAAGGCCAAAGATGAGATCCGCCTGGGCAATGGCTGCCGCTGAAACCAGGATCATGGCGAGCAAGAGGATGAGGGTGGACCAACCTTCTTCTAACTTCGGTCGAATATGCATATTATTTTCCCGGGCGTTGGTAAACCACGAATATTGTGCGATTTACTCAAGATATCTTCTTCTCGCCGAAAATTATAGCGGTGTGTCACCAAAATGTCACTGAATAAAGCGACGGTTCATTGACGCTTAATCTACAGATCGGGCACGCGAAACGGCCGTTCGCCGCACCGGCTGCCCTACTTTTTCCTTTTTG
>CAUJGI010000145.1 GCA_963169155.1 Chloroflexota bacterium | reverse complement strand
GATTATTTGGCTGAGGATGATGCGGATGCGTTGAGAATCGGCCGTTTCATCGCCAGTCAGCTCCACCAGCAAAAACCACCCGCCTGCCTCAGCCGCCGTCAGCCGCCGCGTGAACCGGCCTACGACCCCGACGAACTGCTGGGCGTCATCCCCGCCGATCCACGCGTGCCGTTTGACATTCGCGAAATCATTGCCCGGCTGGTGGATGGCTCCGAGTTTTTCGAGTTTAAGCCGGAGTACGGGCCGACGTTGGTCACGGGACACGCAGTGCTCAACGGCTGGCCGGTGGGCATTTTGGGCAACAACGGCATCCTCTTTTCCGAATGTGCCAACAAGGCGGCGCAGTTTATCCAGCTGTGCAACCAGAGCCGCACGCCGCTGATCTACCTGCAAAACATTACCGGTTTCATGGTGGGCACGCAGTACGAGCGGGGCGGCATCATCAAACACGGCAGCCAGATGATTAACGCGGTGGCTACCAGCAGCGTGCCGCAGTTTTCGGTGATTGTGGGCGGGTCTTATGGGGCGGGCAATTATGCGATGTGCGGCCGTTCCTACGATCCGCGCTTTTTGTGGAGCTGGCCCAACAGCCGGGTGGCCGTCATGGGCGGTGAGCAAGCGGCGGGCGTGCTGGGCATTGTGCAGGAAGCGGCCGCCAGGCGGCGCGGCATCGAGCCAGACAAAACCACCATCGAAGCAATGCAGATGATGACGCGGCAAAAGTTCGAGCAGGAATCCGATCCGTATTACGCCACGGCGCGGCTGTGGGACGATGGCATTCTGGACCCCCGCGACACGCGCCAGGCGTTGAGCGTGGGCCTCTCGGTGGCGCACAACGTCGATTTTGTGACGCCGGGTCAACCGCACTATGGCGTTTTTCGGATGTAAGTTGAAAGGTGATAGGCACTTCGTCGCAATTTAAGAAAATAATCGTGTAACGCTGTGGCCGATCTTTGACAGTTCCTTAATGCCAGTACGGTTAGGAAAGCTTATCATCGGGCTGAGTAATGAATGGAGCTAGATGGCGATCTTGACTCATTAAGCACCATCAATTCCAAGAAAATAGAGTTTGAAGGCAAACCAGCTATTTTTTAAAAAGCAACACCAGGATAGTTTGCTTTTGGCTTCACGGAGCGATGATACAATTGTAGAGATTAAGCCAATCGGATATTCTTTGCCAGCGGCAATATTTGCTTTTACTTCTTGGTCTTCGTGAGTGGTTTGAAAGAGATGCTCTAGTTCATGTCGAGCAACAAATCTTTTTGCCTGCTCTGGTAGAGAATTTCTGACAAAAGCTACACGTCCACGGCATACTACGCCATTAGCTATGCCTAGAAGCTCCGGGGGAGCTTCGTAAACCAGTAATTCCATTGCTGAACGATACTCTTCTTTGGAAATAGACTCCCCTGCATTTCGTTTTTCCATTATTTCGTCAATCACTTGTTGTTGTTCAAAGTTGTAGGAGAAGGGATATGTTTCTGAATCGTTTTCACAGATGGGAATGGTGAAATTTAACTCTTGGATATTGGCAACCTCTTGAACGGTGCAATTGCAGTTGCGAGTGTATAGTTCCAAGCCAGCAATGCCAACGACGATTAGGATGGGAAACCAGATAAGGGCTTTTTTGAGACGTTCTTTCATGGTTGATGAGGGCAGAGGTAGGTCTCAGACCTGCCTCTGCGGTAACTGATTTGCTATGGGGCGGGGGCGGTTTCTATGGCCACGGCCAGGAATTGGGTGAATTGGTTAGCGGCAAAGTTGTTGTCGGAGACGAGGATGAGCAGCATACGGCCGTCTGGCAGCCTCGGGCCAAACGTCATCCCCTCTAAATTGTCGGCCACCAGACCAAAGTCAGACTCCACATCGAAGATGAGGTTTTTGGAGACGGGAGTAAAGGGGAATACGGCCGTTCCCGTCGCCTCATCATACAAATCCTCATACCCCAATACATCCGTGGCCCCAGCCAGACTAATCTCGTAGACGCCCACCGTGTTGCCCGCACCCACCGAGAAGCTGCGCTCCATCGCCAGGAAGGTGCCGCTGTTATCCACCGGCAGCAGTTCAACCACCCCGTTGACACGGAAGGCATCGGCCGGAATGGGTTCTTCGGCGACGGGGTCTACCACGTAAACAAACTCATGCGCTGGCTGGCGAGTGAACAAATCGTAGAGCAGGATACGCGCCCAGCTTTCCTGGTTCAGGTTAGCGGCCGGGCCGTCTTGCGCCAGAGCCCCTTCTGAGGCAGTCACCAGATATTTTTGGTTGGGGGTGACAACCAGGCTTTCGAAGCCCAGATTGTTGCGCACGCCCACGGTGCTGCCATCGGGTAAATATTTGTCGGGTATGGTCAATTCGCCGTTCTGCACGCCGCTGCGGGCAAAGCGGTTAATGAAAGGATCAACCGGCGGCGTGGCGCTGGCCAGCCCTTCAGACGAGATGAACAGCGTGCCGCGTGCGGTGAGGGCAAGCCCTTCGGGATCGATTTCCGCCGCGACAAACGGCTGGCCGTTTTCATTCACAAGGGTGTTGACGCGCACAAATTGGATGTCGCCAGGGTCCAGCGAGCCGTCGGACACGTCGATGCCCAGGGTGTAGTAGCGCGGAGCGTTGAAGTCGCCGCGGTCGTCGGAAATGGCGTAGTAGAGACGGGTGTGGGGATCGTAAGCAATGCTGGACAGGCCACCCACGACGGTGTTTTTGAACTCGGTGCCGGTGGGAAAGGTGACTTCACCCAGCAGCTCATAGCCGACGACGGTTTGGGCACCGCGTGGGCGGCTCTGGTTGTTTTGCGCTGCGGCGACAGACGCAAACAGCAGGGTGAATAGAAGCAGGAATAGGCTAAGGGTCAGTCGAGACCGTGAATGAGAAGACATGGAAAACCTCCCTGGAACTATGGCTGCTCACTTGAGGACAATGAGCAATTGAGTGGCTTACGGCCGTTTTGCAGCAAGCGTTTATGTGGAATGATGATAGGTGTCTGGCTCGACGGCCGTTACACAAGGTACTAGATGAGGAAAAGGGTATCATGAAAAAACAGGCACGGTCAATAGCGATTTACCTAAAAAAAAGGCTCACCGTGCCGCAAAGAGAAACCGTGGGCCTGGGCCGTGAGCCAGTGCTGGCCAGTACCGACTTCACCATTTTGCGTTCGGAAGAAAAACCGCGGAAGCGCAGAGAACGGAGGTTTTCATGAACCCTTTGCGCTCTCCGCGCCTCCGCGTTGAAAATCCTTAAGAGTCGAGTGTAACCGGGAAGGTGGTCTCGCGATAGTCGTCGTCGGTGCCGGTGGAGAGGCGCAGCTGTGCTTCGCCTGGGGTGGCGCTGGCGGGTGGGGTGAGGCTGGTTTCCCAATAGCCAAAGACGTCGGGCGTGACCGTGACCGAGGCCAGCACCACATCGCCTTGCACCAGTTCTACCAGCACAATGCCATCGACCGGATTAACGGCCGTTCCCACCACTTCAGTCACCCGGCCTGGCGCAAAGCGCAGCTGGGCGGCTTCCCACACGGTGAACAGGTTGGCCCGCTCGTCGGTGGGCAGCACCAGGGTAAGCAGCTGGTCGCTGGACCAGGCCACGCTGGGATTATTGCTCGTCAGGCCGCCGGTGGTGACGCGCAGACGGGCGGTGTCACAGTTGGCAGCGGCCGTTTCTGGTATGATGATTTGGGCCCGCCACGGCCCGTTGCCCGCCGTAAATTCAATGTTGGCTTCCAGGTTTTCGTCGGTGTCGGCCGGACAGCCAAACAACCCTACCTGGATTGTGTCGTCGATCAAATTGCGGCTTTCCCCACTGATGAGCAGCGTCTGACCCGCCACGACCACGTCCCCGGCCAATGGTTGGTTAACGGTAACGATGGTGCTGGTTTCATCTTCGGCCAGCTGTAAATTGACCGGGATGGGGACGTCCACACCGGCAACCCGCACGTGCAGCGTCGCTGGCCCCGTGCGTTTGGGCGGGATCGATCCAGTGATTTGCCAACTGCCATTGGTCGGGTCCACGTCGGCAAAGGCCAGCACACTTTCGCCGTTGCTGCTGGCACCGTTGGCCAGCAATTCCACCTCCAGCCGCTGGCTGGGCACCGGGCTGACGCTGCCGCTAAAGGTAAAGTCGCGCCCCACGGTGATGGCCTGGTTG
>CAUJGI010000144.1 GCA_963169155.1 Chloroflexota bacterium | reverse complement strand
CTGAACGGCCGTTTCCACCTCAACACGGAAGTCGATGAAATTTTGGTAGACGGCCGTCAAGCCAAGGGCATCCGGCTGAAGGACGGCACGGTGCACTACGCCGACCACGTCATTTCCAATGCCGATGTGGCCTTCACCTATACCCAGCTCATCAACAGCAAAAACCGCAGCCTGCGCAACTCCGACTTTCGCTACAAAAACCTGACGCGCTACAGCATGTCCCTGTTTGTGATCTACTTTGGCACAAAAAAGCGGTACAATGACGGCCGTCTGGCCCACCACAACATCATCCTCAGCGAGCGCTACAAAGGGCTGTTGCAAGACATCTTCAAAAACAAGCAGCTGGCCGATGACTTTTCGCTCTATCTGCACATGCCCACGATGACCGATCCGAGCATGGCACCCGAAGGGCACGAAGCGTTTTACGTGCTGTCGCCCGTACCGCACCTCGGCTCCGGCATCGACTGGGAAAAAACGGCCAAGCCTTACCGCGATGCCATCATGCAGTTCCTGGAAGACAACTACCTGCCCGATTTGCAGGCCAACCTCGTCACCGAGCATCACATCGATCCCCGCCACTTCAAGGGGATTCTGAACAGCCACCTCGGCTCGGCCTTCTCCGTGGAGCCAATTTTGACGCAGTCGGCCTGGTTCCGCCCGCACAACCGGTCGGAAGATATCGACAATCTCTACTTTGTCGGCGCAGGGACCCATCCCGGCGCTGGCCTGCCTGGCGTGCTTTCCTCCAGCAAAATTGCCGAGGATTTGATCATGGGCGCGCCAATCGGTGTTCGGTGAACGGTAATCGGATTACCGACTACGGATGACGGACAACGGAAAAATATGACTTACTTCGGCTTTCTTGGTATTTTTCTGGCCATTCCTATTGCAATTATGCTGGGGCTAACCTGGCGCGATGCCCGGTTGGGCCGCCAGCTGCCGCGGCGCTTTGCCAGTTTCCCGCCCTATGCAATTTTAGGGCTGCATCTGGCGCTGGCCCTGGTCTACACCACGCCGTGGGACAATTACCTGGTGGCCACTTCTGTCTGGTGGTACGACCCGGCGAAGGTGACCGGGATTGTGTTCGGCTATGTGCCCATCGAGGAGTACACGTTTTTCATGGTGCAGCCGATTTTGACGGGGCTGTGGCTGCTGTTCTGGCTGCGGCGGCAGCCGGATGTGGTGAAAACAGGGTGGGCAAACGGCCGTTTTCGCCGCACCGCCCTGGCCATCTTAGGTATTCTCTGGCTGAGCATGGTGGCCATTTTGCTGGCCGATTGGGCACCCGGCACCTACCTGGCGCTGATTTTGGCCTGGGCACTGCTGCCTATCATGCTGCAAGTGGGCTTTGGCGGCGATATTTTGTGGCAGCACCGCCGCATCGTGGCGCTGGGATTGATCCCCATCACCCTGTTCCTCTCCGCCGCCGACGCTCTGGCCATTTACGACGGCATCTGGACCCTTGACCCGGCCCAAACGCTAAACTGGCTCATCGGCGGCATCTTGCCGTTTGAAGAGTTCCTCTTTTTCCTCATCACCAACACGCTGGTCGTCTTTGGTATGACCCTGTTTTTGTCTGCCGAAAGCCAGGAGCGGTTGGTGCAGGTGAAAACGGCCGTAACCCAATGGCGCGCCAGCCGGTCACCGATGGCCAGTGAAAAGTGAGAAGTATTCGTGGAAAGTGAAAGAGTGAAAAGCCCGTGGCTAATTGCGCTTCGTGACGCAGTGGCGTGGCGACAGACCCGTTTCATATTAACGACTTACTGGCAGCGGCCGTCGCTCTCCACCACGGTAATCATTAGCTGGATATTTGCCATGATCAGCCTACCCATCCTGAACTGGATTTGGGGTGAGGGCTTATTGCCACTTGGGCTGACGTTGGGTGTCATGCTGCAAACAACGGCCGTTTTCCTCATCCTTAACGATCGGTGGGGCTGGCAAAAGACGACGGCAACGGCCGTCCTCATCGCCACGCTTACCCTGTTTGTGGAATGGCTTGGCTCCACCACTGGCTTCCCCTTTGGCCGCTACAGCTACACCAATCTGATGCAGCCGCAAATTGCCCATGTACCGGTGCTCATCCCGTTCGCCTGGTTCATGCTGCTGCCCGCCGCCTGGGCGGTGGCCCGACAGATTCAAGCGCAGCTTCCCCAACGCTGGGCGCACAATCGCTGGCTTTACCTGCTGCTGGCTGGCCTGGCCTTCACCGCCTGGGACCTCTTCCTCGATCCGCAAATGGTTGCCTGGGGGCTGTGGGTGTGGCACGAGCCGAGCGGCTATTTTGGCATTCCCTGGGTGAATTATGTGGGGTGGTGGGGAACGGCCGTCCTCCTCACCGCCCTCATCGAACCGAAAAACCTGCCCGCCCGGCCGCTGCTCATCATCTACACCATTACCTGGTTCCTGGAAACGTTTGGCCTGCTCTTCTTCTGGGGCTTGCCCGGCCCCGCCCTCGTGGGCGGCGTGGTGATGGGGCTGTTTGTCTGGCTGGGCTGGCGAGCGGAATGGAGTAAAAAGTAGAAAGTGATAAGTGAAAAGTAAAAAGTGGGCCTTCTTATCACTTTTCACTTTTTACTTTTCACTACAAATCTGGCAAACTCCCCCCTATGCACCAACTTCTCCCCACCCTCCTCTTCACCCTCTTCGGCTTTGTGCTGGGTGCCCTGCCGTTTTCCGTCTGGGTGGGCAAGCTGGTGCTGGGCCAGGATATTCGCCAGTTTGGCGACAAAAATCCGGGGGCAACCAACGTGCTGCGCGCGGGTGGGGCACTCCCTTTTGCTCTGGCTCTGATGCTGGACATTGCCAAGGGGGCGCTGCCGCTGGGGCTGGCGGTGCACATTTTTGGCCTGGAAGGCTGGGCGCTGCTGCCGATATCGCTGGCACCGCCGCTGGGCCACACCTTTTCACCCTTTCTCAACTGGCAGGGCGGCAAGGCGATTGCCGCCGCCTTTGGCGTCTGGATTGGCATTACCATCTGGTCCATGCCGCTGATCTCGCTCTCGCTGCTGATTGTGTTTACCCTGCTCATCACCCCGTCTGGCTGGGCGGTGATGCTGGCGCTGACAGGCATGCTCGTGGCACTGCTGGTCTGGTTTGATGACCCGGTATTGCTGGGCGTGTGGGCGCTGCAAACGCTGCTGCTCGCCTGGAATCACCGGGAAGATTTGGTAAAACGGCCGTCTCTCCGCCGCAAAAAATCAAAAGAAAATCCAGGATAAAAATCAAAGATTGCGCAGATTAAACGAATTAAAAATCTGTTCAATCTGCGCAATCTGCTGATAAAAAATCAGGCATGTTTTTAACGATACTCGGAGGATTTATTTCACTGGCGCTGGCGATTTTGGGGATAACGGCCGTTTCCAACTTCCTCTTCTTCCCTCGCCTCAAAGCGACGCAGCCTGCCGCGCAGCCCAAACTGTCTGTTTTGATACCGGCGCGCAACGAAACGGCCGTCATCGGCCAAACCATCCGTGCCCTACTGAGGCAAACCTACCGCAACTTTGAACTCATCCTGCTCGACGATCAATCCGACGACGGCACCGGCGCCGTCGCCACAGCAGCGGCCAACGACGATGCCCGCTTCCGGCTGCTGTCTGGCGCGCCGCTGCCACCCGGCTGGCTGGGCAAAAATTGGGCCTGCCATCAGCTCAGCCAGGCCGCCACCGGGGAGTACCTGCTCTTCGCCGACGCCGACGTGCGCTGGGCACCCGAGGCGCTGGCGGCGCTGCTGGCCCTGGCTCTCAGTGAACAGGCTGACCTGCTCACCGTCTGGCCCACCCAGCAGACCGAAACCTGGGCCGAGCGGCTGGTAGTGCCGCTGATGAGCCTGGCCATCTTGGGCTACCTGCCCATCGTGCCGGTGCATTACACCAACCTGCCTGCCTTTGCCGCCGCCAACGGGCAGTGTCTGCTGTTCCGGCGTGGGGCGTATGAGCAAGTGGGAGGGCATACGGCCGTGCACCGCAACGTCATCGAAGATGTGGCCCTGGCCAAAACAATCAAGTCTCACGGCCTCCGCCTGCGCATGGCCGACGGAAACCGGCTGGTCAGCTGCCGCATGTACCAAAGCTGGCCCGAGGTGCGGGCTGGTTTTGCCAAAAACATCCTGGCCGGGCACGGCGGCAGCGTGCCTTTTTTGCTGCTCTCGACCCTGTTTCACTGGCTCGTTTTTTTGTTTCCCTGGTTCTGGTTTGTGGCTACGCTGGATTATTGGCCCCTGGGTTTGGGGTTGGCGGGCGTGGTGTTAAGGGGCGGAACGGCCGTTTTCACCCGCCAACGCCCGCTCGATGCCCTGCTCATGCCCCTCTCCGTCCTGCTCATGAGCCGCATTGCCTTTCAATCCATCCAGTGGCAGCGGCGCGGCACGGCGGAGTGGAAAGGGCGAATTTTAGACCCTCACCCCAACCCTCTCCCTGGCAGGCAGAGGGAGCCTGCTCCTGCTCCTTCCCCCTCCCAGGGGGAAGGTCGGGATGGGGGTGAATTATGAACGAGATTCTCATCATCGGCGCAGGCATTGGCGGACTCAGCACAGCCATCCGGCTGGCCGCCGCCGGGCAGCGCGTCACCATCTACGAAAAGAACCCGCAGGTGGGCGGCAAAATGGGCCAGGTGCGGGCCGACGGCTTCCGCTGGGACATTGGCCCCTCGGTGATCACCATGCGGCACGTGTTTGAGGCGCTGTTCGCCAGCGCCGGACGCCGCCTGGAAGATTACCTGACGCTGGAGCCGGTCGATCCGCTCACCCGCTACTTTTACCCCAACGGCGCCATCCTGGACGCCAAAGCAGACCCGGAGCAGATGACCGCGCAAATCCGGCAAATCGCCCCGCAAGATGTGGCTGGCTATGAGAAATATTTGCGCTACGCCGCGCAAATTCACCGCATCACCGGCCCCGTTTTCATCTACGACCGGCCGCCCACCTGGCGCAGCTTTTGGCGCGTGCCGTTCCCCGATTGGTTCAAGATCGATGGCCTGCGCACCATGCAAAAAGCGATTGAAAACCACGTACAGTCGCGGGAGCTGCGGCAGCTGTTGGGCCGCTTTGCCACCTACGTCGGCGGCAGCCCGTATTTAGCGCCGGCCACGCTCAACGTCATCGCCCACGTGGAGCTGACCGGCGGGGACTGGTACCCGCGCGGCGGCATCTACGCCATTGCCCAGGCGATGGCCAGATTGGCGGAAGAACTGGGCGTAACGATTCACACCAACTGCGGCGTGAAGGAAATTGGGGTGGCCAACGGCCGTTTCTCCCACCTCATCCTGGAAAACGGCAAAATTGTGCGGGGAACGGCCGTCATCAGCAATCTCGACGTCACCACCACACGGCAGCATTTATTAAAAAACAGTTTTAACGCAAAGGCGCAAAGACGCCGGGGTTTGATTGGCTGGCTAACACAGTTGATTTCTTTGCAGCAAACGTTTAATGGCGAGAATTCCATTCACAAGTCACAGTCCACAATTCACAATTCACAATTCGACTCGTCTTGCTCCGGCTTCATCCTCCTGCTGGGCGTCAACAAACAGTTCCCGCAACTGGCCCACCACAATATCCTCTTCTCGCCCGACTACCCGGCCGAGTTTGAGGCGATCTTCAAGCAGGGCCAGCCGCCCACCGACCCCACCATCTACATCGCCATCACCAGCAAAACCGACCCCCAGCATGCCCCCGACGGCAGCGAAAACTGGTTTGTGCTGGTCAACGCGCCACCGCTGGATGATCGTTACGACTGGCAGGCCCACCAGCAAAGTTATCGCGACCTCGTCCTGCAAAAAATCGCCGACTTTGGCTTTGACGTGCGCCACCACATCGTCGCCGAGCAGATTTTGACGCCGCACGAGCTGGCCGAAGGCAGCGGGGCGTGGCGCGGGGCGCTGTACGGGGCGTCACCCAATTCACGCTGGGCGGCTTTCAAACGGCCGCATAACCGTTCCAAACAAATACAGGGGCTTTATTATGTGGGTGGCACCACGCACCCCGGCGGCGGCGTACCGATGGTCACCCTTTCCGGCAAGGTGGCGGCGGAACTGGTGCTGTAAGTTTTGGCGTAATCGGGTAAACACCCTCACCATCATTTATTTGTAAACGGCCGTACTTTCGCTATACTGCAAGGAAATTTCTATTCGTTCTTTTGTTAAGAACAAGGAGCAACACCAGTATCTATATGATTCATCCGGCAACCGAATTGCGCTACATTAGCCCCACGATTGGCTTTGGCGTGTATGCCACAGCGTTTATTCCCAGAGGCACCATCGTTTACGTACAAGACGCTCTGGAAATTGTTCTCCCCGCCGACCACCCCCTGCTCACCGCCGAAATTTACCAGCCCATCCTGCACAAATACAGCACCGTCGAAAAAGATGGCTCTCGTCTCCTCAGCTGGGACATTGCCCGTTACGTGAACCACAGCTGCCAGAGCAACTCGCTGAGCACTGGCTACGGCTTTGAAGTTGCCGTGCGCGACATCCAGCCTGGCGAAGAAATCACCGACGACTATGGCTTGTTCAACCTGCCCTACGACATGCCCTGTGCCTGTGGCCACCCGGACTGTCGGAACAGCATACGGCCGTCTGACTTCGAGCTGCTCATCGACCGGTGGGACAACCAACTCCATGCCGCCCTGGCACAGCTCATCCCCCTGGAGCAGCCCCTCTGGCGCTACCTGGATGAGACCACGCAAACGGCCGTTTACACCGATCTGGCCACTGGTAAATTCCGCTCTGTCCAGGCCCTGCGCCACGGCTGACGTACCGTCTGGGACAATCCAAACAGTGTGTAGATAGTATGTAGATCGGATAATTTATATCCAGATACAGTTGGTTCGTTGTCCCTTACTGGCTAAAATGCACGCATGAACGGGTCATTGAAGGTCCCCGGCAAACGCCTTTTTTTTCGGCTAATCGGCTTGCTTGGTCTCACTGCCGCGCTTTTGTTGATGAACGAGCAGGTCGGTTCGCGGTTTGGTAAAAACGCCCCCGGCGCAGGCAGCCGGGCCGAGCGGTCTACCTATCACCTCGTGGACTGCAGCAACGACGACAGCAAGGTGATGCGCTTTGTCTACCCGCTGCCAGATTCCCGCTACTTCTACAGCGACCGATATGGCTGGTTCGATGAAACCCACTTTGATGCTGGCAATCCGGCCCAGGTTATCGCTGATGTCGAGTCAGCCGCAGCATCCGGCGGCGGCATCATTTCCATCTCCCAATCCGTGCGCGACGGCCTCACTGGCTATACGGCCCAATACCTCGTCTCCGGCGACGTAAGCCCCAGCCATGTAACTGACGCCGCCCTGGGCATCTACATGGATTGGTCCATCCGCTTCGAAGAGTGGCAGGGCAGTCTGCCGCGCAACATCGTTGGCCCGTTTACCCCCTTCTCCATCGAAGATTTGCCCACGCAGTACATCGGCTTTATCGAAGACGCCACCCAGCTCAGGCGAGAAGTGCTCTTTACCTGCTACCTGGGCCAGGTCGAAACGGCCGAAACCCCACCCCATCTTTGGGTCTCCACCGAACCCGGCACCCCGGCCGATGGTCCTGAACTGCCCGAAATCGAGCGCCTCACCAATGAAAGCTTCGACCCCCTCGTCCTTACCGAAGACGGGTGGGAGCACGTTCCCTGGCCCCCGGCGCTGCGCCGCAACCCGCTGCCCAGCAGCAGTACCACCTGGCTCTTCGATTCGGAAGAAACCTGGTACCTGGATCACGCCATCCCCTGATCGATTCTCCAGCCATCATTCTGTTGTTTCCCCCCGATTCAACCAGGGCAGCACCTTGCCGCTCATGGCAGCAAGACCAGCATTTGCACCCCAAATATAGCCAAAGATCAGATGACACCCAGCCAGCGAAAGTGCTACACTGGAAGCAACATTTGCCCTATTTTAGGAACATTATTTTTGCCCTTTTGGCCAGTACCAGGGGCGGTGTTTTACCCCCCTTCTCGGGAATGACAGGCAAAAATGCAGACAGGGGCGGGAAGGAAGCTATGAGCAAAACAAAATCGGATTATCTGTTGGGTTCAACCGCTTATTGGACGGCCAGCGTGCGGGCCAAAGAAAGTGAACGTACCGACGGCCTTTTCCACGATCCGTGGGCCATGGCATTGGCGGGTGAAGTGGGGCTAAGCTGGATGGCCGGGAAAACGCCGGATAGCGTCATCCCAATCGTCTTGCGCACCCGGTTTTTTGATGATTTTCTCCAGCATGTCACCAACGATTTGGGCATCAGGCAAGTGGTATTGCTGGCGGCCGGGCTAGACACTCGTGGCTATCGGCTAAACTGGCCTCCAGGCGTCCGGCTGATTGAACTGGACCAGCCAGACGTTTTGGCCTACAAGGAAGCGATTTTGCATGAAGCGGGCGCACAATCTGCCTGTGCCCGAACGGCCGTTGGCACGGACCTCACCCAACCCTGGACAGACAGGCTCATTGCCCACGGCTTTGCCACGCAGGAGCCAGCGGTCTGGCTGCTGGAAGGGTTTCTCTTCTACCTGACCAACGACATCATTGCCCAGATGCTGGACGCGGTGACCAGCCTGGCCGTACCAGGCAGTTGGCTTGGCTTTGACATCGTCAACAGCCACGTTTTCACCTCGCCGCTAACGGTGAAGTGGGTGGAGATGCAGGCCCAGGCAGGCGCCCCCTGGCTGGGTTCGATGGATGATCCGGTAACCTTCCTGGCCGAACGCGGCTGGACGGCCAGCCTCACCCAGGCCGGTGCGCCCGATGCGCATTACGGCCGTTGGCCCTACCCCATCATCCCCGTCACCATGCCCAACATGCCGCACAACTGGTACGTC
>CAUJGI010000143.1 GCA_963169155.1 Chloroflexota bacterium | reverse complement strand
CCCGGCGCTTCCTGCCGGTCCAAAAACAAAAATTCGGTGCGGAACAGCCCCACGCCCTCCGCCCCGTAGCTCAGCGCCACGTCCACATCGTGTGGCCCGCCGATGTTGGCCGCCACCTCAATGCGCACGTCGTCGGCGGTGTGGGCGATCGCCTGGCTGGCCGTTTTGGCCGCCTGCTGCGCCGCCTGCCAGGCGTCACGCATCGCTTGCAGTTCGCCGATTTGTTTGTCGTCGGGGGTGAGCCAGATTTGGCCGGTACGGCCGTCTACCCCCACCATCTGTCCCTCAGCTAAATCTGCCAGCGCGTGGCCCGCCCCAACCACCGCCGGAATCCCCAAAGCCCGCGCCAAAATCGCGCTGTGGGCCGTCGCCCCACCCAGCTCCGTGCAGATGGCCAGCACCAGCGCCGGGTCCAGCCGCGCCGTGTCAGACGGCGTCAGATCAGCAGCGACCAAAATGTACGGCCGTTCCGCCGCCAGCGAGGGCATGGCCACCCCCAACAAATGGCGCAGCACCCGGTTGCCCACATCCCGCACATCGGCCGCCCGCGCCTGGAAGTACGGGTCCTCCATCGCGGCAAACTGTTCGGCCGTGGCTTCGATGGCGTCGTACCAGGCGGCTTCGGCGTTGATTTGCTCGGTGTCGAGGGTGGCTTGAACGGCCGTTTGCAAATCTGGGTCCTGCACAATGAGCTGGTGGGCTTCAAAAATGGCCGCTTCGGCCGCGCCTACCTGCTGCTCGGTTTGTGTTTGCAGCGCTTGCAGTTCGGTGACGGCTGTTTGTACGGCCGTTTGCAGCCGCTGCCACTCTGCCGCGCTGTTTTTGCCCGTCTCCCGCACGATGGCGGGCAGCCTGGGCCGGTATGACAGCACTGGCCCGATGGCAATGCCCGGCGAGGCGGCAATGCCGCGCAGCTGGCCGGGTTCGGCGGGTGTGGTGGGAACGGCCGTTGCTACCACTTCGGGCACAGCGTCCATTTCTCGATCGCCAAAATTGTCGGCGGCTAATTTTTGGATCGCTGCAATCGCTTCGGCGCTGTCGGGACCAACGGCCGTTACCAGCACCGTTTCCCCCCGGCGCGCGCCGAGCGTAGCCACCTGGTTGATGCTCTTGGCGTTGGCTGTCTTCTCCCCCTTACGCACAGAAATTTCCGACTGGAAGCGGTTGGCCGTCTGCACAAAATTCGCCGCCGGACGGGCATGCAGTCCCATTTTGTTGCGAATTTCCAGGCTGACCTCCTGCCTTTTCCCCGTGCTCGCCGCCAACTGTGGCTCCGCCGCTCCGTTGAGCACGGCGGGGGTCGCCAGGTTGAGCTGCTCTACTTTGACCGCCAGCGCCCCCTCGGCCTCGGCCAGCACCTGCGCCAGAGTTCCGCCCACCATCGCCTGCACAGCGGCGGCCATCGTGCCTTCCACCAGCGGCGCGGCGCACAGCTTCACATTTTTTTGTTGATCTTCGGGGAGAAACTCCAGGGCCATTTCGGCGCTCAGCAGGGCGCTGCCCAAATCCATCAGCACCAGCACACCATCCTCCCCGTAAACGGATTCGATGGCCGCCAGCACCTTCATCGGATCGGTGCCAATGGGATGCTCCGGGTCGTCAATACCGCCAGCCACGGCCAGCGGCACCTGCCCCTGCACCATCTGCTCTGCTAATTCACGAACCCCTTGCGCCAAAGTTGCACTATGAGAAACAACGACTATCCCAACCATACCCCCACACTTCTTTCGGGTGCAAAAAAGGTTCTCGACGGCCGTTTCCGCCGCCGAGAACCTTTTTATTCAAAAACAAAACGGCCGATTACTCAACCCAATCAAAGGTACGGGTAACCGCCTTCTTCCACATCTGGTATTTTTCGCTGCTGGCATCGCTGGCTGCGTCCGGTTCCCACGTCTTGTCCATGCCCCAGTTTTGGCGCATCTCGTCCGTGTTCTTCCAGAAGCCAACCGCCAGACCAGCCGCATAAGCCGCGCCCAGGGCAGTGGTTTCCGCTACCTTCGGCCGAATGACCGGCACGCCCAACACGTCTGCCTGGAACTGCATCAGCATGTTGTTGAAGACCATACCACCATCAACCTTCAGGGCCGTCAGATCCACGCCGGAGTCGGCATTCATGGCGTCCAGCACTTCGCGGGTCTGGTAAGCGGTGGCTTCCAGCGTGGCGCGGGCAAAGTGACCCCGGTTGACGTAGCGGGTCAGACCAGCAATCACGCCGCGGGCATCATCTTTCCAATACGGCGCATACAGGCCGGAGAAAGCGGGCACAAAGTAGATGCCGCCATTGTCCTCAACCGTCTTGGCCAGATCTTCCACCTCAGGAGCGGATTTGATCATCTTCAGGTTGTCGCGCAGCCACTGCACCAACGCGCCGGTGATGGCGATGGAGCCTTCCAGGGCGTACACAGCCGGTTGATCGCCAAACTTGTAGCACATGGTGGTGAGCAAACCGTTGTTGGAGGGAACTGGCTCGGTGCCAGTGTTCAGGATCATGAAGCAGCCGGTGCCGTAGGTGTTTTTGGCTTCGCCGGGGCTGAAGCAGGCTTGCCCCACCGTCGCGGCTTGCTGGTCACCCAGGTCGCCAGCCACCGGTACACGCCCACCAAACGGGCCATTGTCCAGGGTGTAGCCGTACACCTCGGAGGAGGATTTAATTGTGGGCAGCATGGACATGGGGATGCCCATTGCCTTGGCGATATCCTGGTTCCAGCTGAGCGTGTCCAGGTTCATGAGCATGGTGCGGGAAGCGTTGGTCACGTCCGTCACATGCACACCACCATTCACGCCACCGGTCAGGTGCCAGATGAGCCAGGTGTCGATGTTGCCAAAGATAGCGTCGCCAGCATCGGCCGCGGCGCGGATGGCAGGCACGTTATCGAGCAGCCATTTCACTTTCAGGCCAGAGAAGTAGGTGGCCAATGGCAGACCTACCTGCGGACGGAAGCGATCTTGCCCGCCGTCTTTGGCCATCTCGGCCACGATTCCAGCATTGCGGGTGTCTTGCCAGACAAGGGCATTGTGATACGGCTTGCCGGTGTTTTTGTCCCAGATAACCGTGGTTTCACGCTGGTTGGTGATGCCAACAGCGGCCAAATCTTTGTATGTGATGCCCGCGCGTTCCAGAGCGCCTTTCACCACATCTTGGGTACGCGCCCAAATTTCCATGGGATCATGCTCAACCCAACCCGGCTTGGGGTAAATTTGTTCATGCTCCATTTGATGGGAGGCAACGGATTCACCGCTGTGGTTGAAAATCATACAACGGGTACTGGTGGTACCCTGATCAATTGCTGCTACATATTTTGACATTTTTACTCCTTCCTAAAAGTAAATAATCCACAAATTTCGCAGATTACCCCCGCCCTGGCCCTCCGCCTGAAATGGGGAGGGTATCTGGTTGGGGTGACGGTGCTAATTATTCTTTCACTGTTTCAAGCAGGGCGTTGAGCATCAGGTAGGACGAGGTTGCCCCCGGGTCCTGGTGGCCGATGCTGCGTTCGCCCAGGTAGCTGGCTCTCCCTTTGCGGGCCTGAAGGGGAATCGTGTTTTTCATGCCTTGTTCAGCGGCGGCAACGGCCGTTTCCAACACCTCTACTGTTCCCATTCCGGTAGACAAAGCGCCTTGCATCGCTTCCAGCGCTGGTGCCCAGGCATCGTACATCGTCTTGTCTTCCAGGTTTGGCCGACCGCGCTGTAAAATGCCCTCAACCCCGGCTTGCAGCAGAGTGAACAAATCTTCGTCACTCAGCTCTTCCTTGGCGGCAATCGCCATACCGCTGCGCATAAAAAACGTGCCATACAGCGGGCCGCTGGCCCCGCCCACGCTGGAAATCAACGTCATGCCGGTTGTTTTGAGAATATTGCCAATATCATTATCGAAAACAGTGGGTAATTTTTCCATCACCTTCTTAAAGCCGCGATCCATGTTGGTGCCGTGGTCGGCATCACCAATGGCGCTGTCTAAATCGGTGAGGTAGGTTTTGTTTGCCTGCAAAACGGCCGCTGTCTTTTCAAGCCACCGCACAATCTGGTCCTTGGTTATCATGATGAGAGACCCGCTCCTTCTTTGGTAATGTCGCTGCGCGACCGCTTCGCGTTCGGTGGTCGGTAACCGGTAATCGGTGTTTGTTGCAGCTACCGATTACCGATAACTGATTACCGATCTTAGGCTCCCCAGCGCAAGCCCAGCGTGTTAACCGGTGCGTCCCAGAATTTGAGGATCTCATCATCTGTTTTTACCAGCGTGATGGAACAACCCTGCATTTCGAGGGAAGTGATGTAGGGGCCAATCAGGTTGCGCGCAATCTTTACGCCGCGGGCCTCACATTCGGCTGCCAACTTGCGGTAAACGGCGTACAGCTCGGAGACTGGCGTACCGCCCATGCTGTTGACAAACGCAATCACAGAGTCACCGGATTTAAACGGTTCGTCGGTGAGTTCTTTATCGAACCAGGTCCCTTCTTCGTTGTCCCATTCGCGCACGGTGCGGGAGTACGCTTCATCGTCCAAAACGGCCGCAGCCATCATGGCGGTAATCTCATCCACCGATTTCATGGGCAGCCGCTGACGGCCCGGTTCACCATGAATACCGATGCCAAACTCAAATTCGCCATCGCCCAGATCAAAGGTGGGCTTACCGGCGGCAGGCACCGTGCAAGACGTGAGGGCGATACCGATGGAACGGCCGTACATGTTCACCTTACGCGCCAGGTCAGCACATTGGCCCAGGTTGTAGCCAGCTTCAGCCGCTGCGCCCACAATTTTCTCCACGATGACCGTAGCCCCAACGCCACGGCGGCCCGCGGTGTAGAGGCTGTCTTTTACCGCCGCATCGTCATCAACCAGAATGGACTGTACTTTAATGCCGTCGGCATAGGCCAGTTCAGCGGCCGTTTCAAAGTTCAGCACATCCCCGGTGTAATTCTTCACCAGGAACAACACGCCCGCGCCGCTGTCTACGGCTTTGGCACATTCGTACATCTGGTCTGGTGTGGGCGAGGTGAACACTTCACCAGGGCAGGCGCCGTCCAGCATACCCATCCCCACAAAACCGCCGTGCATGGGTTCATGACCGCTGCCACCACCAGAAATAATGGCTACCTTGCCTTCAACTGGCGCATCAGCCCGCACCACAAAATACGGATCGTAATTCACCTTGATTGCATCGGGATGGGCCAGAGCCATCCCTTCAAGCTGCTCTCTGACAACATTGTCAACATCATTGATCAACTTCTTCATGTGGACTCTCCTTCACCCAAAGGGGGAATACTCATACCAGAATTGAGGGCGCTTCTACCCTGGAGAAGCGCCAAAACCGGGTTGAAGCACCCTCAACTCAATTTTGTTTCGGGTAAAAATCAACAGAGTGTTTCAGGTCTTCTCATATGGTCAATAAACCACAAACCAATGAGTCTCCCTTTACCCCTGCTCGGTGATTTTTAGAATTTTCCGAGAGCGACCCACAGGATAGCACCCAGGGCGCCACCAATGATGGGGCCAACAACCGGAATCCAGCTGTACGCCCAGTCGGAATCGCCTTTGCCGGGGATGGGCAGGAGGAAATGGGCAATACGCGGGCCAAGGTCACGCGCCGGGTTAATAGCATACCCGGTCGAGCCGCCCAAAGACAAACCAATACCCCAGACCAGGAAAGCAACCGGGATAATGCCCAAAGCGCCCATGTTGAGCGGAACGGCCGAACCGCTAGGATCCATCATCACGCCCTTAATAACCAGAATGCCAAAGACCAGGGCAAACGTGCCGATGATTTCACTAACCAGGTTCCAAACCACGTTGCGAATGGCCGGGCCTGTAGAAAACACAGCCAGTTTCAAACCGGGGTCACTGGTCACGGCCCAGTGCGGGAAGTAGTGCAGGTAGACCAGCACGGCACCCAGGAAAGCACCAATCATTTGGGCAATGATGTAGGGGAATACCTGACCCCACTCGAAGTTACCCGCTACCGCCAGACCAATCGTCACGGCTGGATTTAAATGCGCGCCGCTAACGGCCGCTACCGAAAATGCCCCAACAAATACTGCCAAACCCCAGCCCGTGGTAATAACCATCCAGCCTGCGTTTTGACCTTTTGATTTGTTCAACAACACGTTGGCTACAACACCATCACCCAAAAGAATGAGCAGCATTGTCCCGACAATTTCGCCTACAAAAGGACTCATGTTATCCTCTCCTTAAATGTTTTACTTCTTCCAAGTTCCCTGAGAAATAGATACAGCATTACAGCTGTACAGGTAAAAAACAACAAAATGGTTCAACAGAAAAAAGTGGTGGTTGTATTAGCGTAATCCCCGTGGTTCCTACCTCCTTACCTGCAATGACCGGGCACTACAGGAAGCAAAAAAGACCGAACTGCCCGACAGACGTGCAGACACAAATAGACAACCGAAACAGCCGGTTTCCTGTCAATTCAGTTAGTGAAGATTTAATTGGGCAGTGACTACAATGTAAGGTTCGGTCTAGTTGTGTAGTTTGTACAATACCCAGATACTATACGAGTAAGGGGGTGATTCATTCAATGAAGTGGTCTGTTTTGTTTCACAGTGAAACACGAAAGTGGTGATGTTGTTTCGTTATGAAACACAGCGTCTGAAGGCAACGTTTTCAACGGCCGTTCCTGAAATAATCCGAGCCAATTTGGTGTAGTTTCATCTTGCGCCACAGTGTGGTACGGCCGATTTTTAATTCGCGGGCCATCTCAGAAACGTGTCCCTTGCAGGCCCAACCCGCTCGAATGATCGCTTCGCGCTCCGCCTCAGCCGCCGAAAGCACCGGCTGCGCTTCCGGCCCCCGCCCGATCACCACACGGCCGTTACGTACACCTTCGGGCAAATCTACCACCCGAATCACGTGATCGCTGCTCTGGTAAGCCGCCCGCTCCAGCGCCATCTCCAGCTCGCGCACGTTGCCCGGCCAGGGATACCGGG
>CAUJGI010000142.1 GCA_963169155.1 Chloroflexota bacterium | reverse complement strand
GGACGAAGCGGAAACGGCCGCGCAGCAGCGGTTGGCCGACGCTGTGGAAGCGTTCTTTTCTGCCCGGTCTCAGCCTTTTAGCCAGGGCATCCAAACCGAGGTGACGGCACTGCTAACCACCTACGCCGATCAGGCTGACGGTCTGATCAACGAACTGCGCCGCCTGGCCGCCGATCTTTTTGACTTCGACTTTGCTCCCCTTAACCCGGACGCGCCGCCAACCCGGCTGCAAACGCCCTATTGGACCCGTTCGGCACTTATGGGCGGCTTGGGGCTGCCCATTTCACCCGGCTCTTGGGAACGGCTGCTGCCGCCTGCCAAAAGGAGAATGCGCCTTCTCAATCGTTTGCAGCCCCTCACGGAGGAACTCGCCTTGCGCAATACGGAACATTTACGCTGGGCGGTGGTGCAAAATACGCAGCAGGTTTTGCGCCAGTTTCGGACGCATCTGGATGGGCGTTGGCAAGAAACAATTGAAGCGACGGCACAGGTGTTGGAAACGGCCATGGCCCAGCGCGCCCAACAC
Organism: Chloroflexota bacterium; assembly: GCA_963169155.1. Taxonomy (GTDB): domain Bacteria; phylum Chloroflexota; class Anaerolineae; order Promineifilales; family Promineifilaceae; genus Leptofilum. The sequence goes on along the minus strand of CAUJGI010000142.1, from coordinate 4,184 downwards.
GCCGCCGCCAGCGCCGATACGCTGGCTGAACTAGACCAATTGATTGATGCGGTTCAGGCTCTGATCGACGAGTTATCGGAGCTTTGACCGTTTTATATTTGAAACCATAAGGAGTTCTTGATGAACACAAAAATTCAATCCATCCAAGCCCGCGAGATTCTGGATTCACGCGGCAACCCTACTGTTGAAGTAGATGTCACCCTGGCTGGTGGCGCTGTCGGACGGGCCGCCGTGCCCTCCGGCGCTTCCACCGGCGTCAACGAGGCGCTGGAACTGCGCGATGGGAATAAGGGGCGGTTTGGTGGCAAGGGCGTGCAAACGGCCGTAGCTAACGTGCGCCAACACATTGCCCCGGCCGTTATTGGCCGTGATGCCACCGACCAGACCGCGCTAGATCAACACCTGATTGACCTGGACGGCACACCCACCAAATCACGCCTGGGGGCCAACGCTATCCTGGGTGTCTCCATGGCGGCCGCCCGCGCCGCCGCCGCTGCCCAGGGCATCCCCCTTTATCAACACCTAAACCGCGGCGCCGATTACCGCCTGCCCGCGCCGATGATGAACGTGCTCAACGGCGGTGCCCACACCGGCTGGACAACGGTGGCCATGCAGGAATTTATGATTATGCCCCTGGGCGCTTCCTCCTTTGCCGAAGCATTACGCTGGGGAGCGGAAACTTATCACGCCCTCAAATCGCTGCTTAAAAATAAAGGGCTGGTGACGACGGTGGGCGATGAAGGCGGTTTTGCCCCACGCCTGGAACGGCATGAGGAAGTTCTGCAGCTGCTCGTGCAGGCCATTGAAAAAGCCGGCTACCGCCCTGGCGAAGACATCGCGCTGGCCCTGGATCCGGCGTCCAGCGGTTTTTACAAAGATGGCATTTACCACCTGTCTGAATCTGGCAAATTGACGGCCGCCGACATGGCCGGTTTGTATGACCAATGGCTGGCCAAATATCCCATCGTTTCCCTGGAAGATGGCCTGGCCGAGGATGATTGGGAGGGCTGGAAAACTCTGGCAGCCACGGTAGGCGACAAAGTACAGTTGATGGGTGACGATATTTTTGTCACCAACGTCGAATTTATCCGCCAGGGGATTGAGAAGGGCATTGCCAACTCGGTGCTGATTAAACTGAACCAGATTGGCACGGTGACGGAAACGATAGCGGCCATAGATATGGCGAAAGCGGCGGGGTGGACGGCCGTTGTCTCCCATCGCAGCGGCGAAACAGCCGACAGCTTCATCGCCGACTTTGTGGTAGCCATGGGCACGGGGCAAATTAAGACCGGCGCGCCAGCCCGCAGCGAGCGCGTGGAAAAGTACAACCAGTTGCTGCGCATTGAAGAGGCATTGGGGGATGCGGCCGTTTACGCCGGGCGAGACGCCTTCAGCCATTAACCAGAGTGAGAACCCAAGCTTCGGCATGAGATCGGTCGAGGTTGGCAACCTGAGCTATGTTTTTGGTGGTAATCGTGGTAATCCAGGTTGCCAACCTGACCTACATTTTCAAACCCAGGTTGTTAACCTGGGCTGAATTTCGGAAAAGGAAACATCATGACAAACCAAATTACTTCTGAACTTGTGCAACAAATTAAAACCTATGTGGGGCAACAACGCAGCACGCTCATCCAATTCATGCGCGATATTTGCGCCATTCCCAGCGTGATGGGCCAGATAGGCCCGGTAGGCGAGCGCATTATGGTCGAAATGGCTCGTCTCGGTTTTGAAGATATTCGCTTCGACCGCATGGGCAACGTGCTGGGGCGCATGGGAAACGGCCCTACCATCCTGCTCTACGACTCCCATATTGACACCGTGGACGTAGGCGACCCTGCGGCCTGGGAATGGGATCCCTTTACCGGCAAAGTAGAAGATGGTGTTTTGTATGCGCGGGGAGCCGGCGACGAAAAACAATCTACCCCCGGCATGATTTACGGCATCGCCCTAGCCCAGGAATTAGGTCTGCTGGAGGGTTTCACCGTCTACTACTTTGGCAATATGGAAGAGGATTGCGACGGCCTGGCATGCCAGGTTTTGGTCGAGGTGGAACAGATCAGGCCGGACTATGTAGTCGTGGGTGAGCCGACGGAGATGAACGTCTATCGCGGCCACAAAGGGCGGGTGGAGTTGAAAGTGGTCACCAAAGGGCGCTCCATTCACGCCGCCTCCAACCAACTCGGCGACAACGCCATTTACAAAATGGTACCGATTATCGATGGCGTGAATGCGCTAAATGACAGGTTGCATACGGACCCCTTCCTGGGGCAAGGGCGCATTACCGTCAGCAAAATCAAGTGTCAGACGCCCTCTATCAACGCTGTGCCCGATGAATGCACCATTTACATTGACCGCCGACTCACCTTTGGCGAGACCAAAGAGGAGGCGATTGCCCAGGTAGAAGCATTGATCGCGCCGGAGCATCGCGTCGCCACGCAGGTGGAGATGCTGTTTTACGACACGCCCAGCTACACTGGCTTCATCTATCCGGTGGAGAAATATTTCCCGGCCTGGGCTTTGACGGAAGAGGATCCGTTTGTGCAGGCGGGGCTGCGCACAGCCCAGGCGCTGTGGGGCGGTACGCCACAGACGGGCAAGCTGAACTTTTCGACCAATGGCATTTATTGGATGGGCAAGGCAGGCATTCCCACCATCATCTTTGCCGCCGGCGACGAAACGACGGCGCATGGCACGCATGATCAGGTTCCGTTGGAAGACATGGTGCGCGCAACGGAGTTCTACGCGCTGCTGCCCGCTTTCTTGAGGGCGGCAACGCAGGGGGCGCGCCAGGAGGGATAAAATTGGCTATGGTTCAAATTGAAAAGGCTGCGATGACGCCAACTTTTCCTGGCTGTTGTTCTCAAAAGCACCGGTAACTTACGCTTAACTTCCTGAGGTCTATGATGGAAATCGTAGCTGATCCCATTATTCAACGTGGCGCCAACCACAAGGGAACCAATACCCTGCTCTGGCACACCTTGCCTGTCACCGAGGTGGAGACCTATCTGGATACAGACCTGCAAACCGGGCTATCCACTGCGGCGGTGGCCGACCGGCAAACGGCCGATGGCTTCAACGAATTGCGGGAAACACCACCGACCCCGCTGTGGGCGCGTTTCCTGGAACAGCTCAAAAACTTTGTGGTGTTGATCCTGATTGCCGCCAGCCTGCTCTCGGTGCTGCTGGGCGATTATGTCGAGGCGGTGGCGATTATGGCGATTGTCCTGCTCAATGCGCTGCTGGGCGTGTTGCAGGAATCGCGGGCGGAGGCGGCCCTGGCCTCGCTGCGCCAGCTTGCTGCTCCGGTGGCGCGTGTCTTGCGCGGCGGCCGCCACGAAGATATACCTGCACGCGAGGCTGTGCCCGGCGACGTGGTGCTGCTCTCGCCCGGCCATTACGTCCCGGCCGACCTGCGCCTGGCCGAAAGTGTCAATCTGCGGGTGGACGAGTCTCCTTTCACTGGCGAATCGGTCCCGGTGGCCAAAGATGTCCACCGGGAATTGTCCGCTGTCTGCCCGCTGGCTGAGCGGGTAAACATGACCTACCGGGGCACGATTGTCACCTATGGCCGGGGGCGTGGTATCGTGGTGGCCACGGGTATAAGGACGGAAATCGGACAAATTGCCGAATTGGTGCAGTCTCAGCCGGCCCCGCCCACGCCGCTGCAAGAAAAGCTGGATGAACTGGGCCGTAACCTGAGCTTCATTGCCCTGGGGCTTTGCGGTCTGGTTTTTCTCGGCGGGGTGCTGCGCGGCTTCGACTGGCTGGACATGGTGCTCATCGCCGTGAGCCTGGCGATTGCCGCCGTGCCGGAAGGGCTGCCGGCCGTCGTCACCGTCAGCCTGGCACTGGGGATGCGCGAGATGGTGCGCCGTCACGCCATCATCCGTAAGCTACCGGCCGTGGAGACGCTGGGGGCAACGACCATCATTTGCACGGACAAAACCGGCACTGTCACCCAAAACGTGATGACGGCCGTTCGCCTCTACGTGAACGAGAGGCGGCTAGACCCTGCTGCTTCGTATGATGCTGCTCTGGCAAGGGACGATCAGCGCGGTGTCGAGCTGTTACTTCGTGGCGGGTTGCTGTGCAACGACGCTCACTTGGAAACGGCCGGTGGCAGAACCGACATACAGTCAAGGAGCAGTAATCCATGAATGGACTCGTTAAAGACTCAGCCAACA
>CAUJGI010000141.1 GCA_963169155.1 Chloroflexota bacterium | reverse complement strand
ATGAAGAAAAATGGGGACAAACCACCGATCGTGGGAATGCGCTCCATGCTCAACGGCCCGGTGAACGGCGAACCGATGTAGGTGGTCAGGCCAAAGCCCAAAATCCAGATGCCCATACCGCTCACCACCTGGTCACCGCCGAGCGTGATGGAAAAAAAGCCGTGCAAGAAGCCCAGCAATGCGCCGATAGCAATGGCGGCCGCAAAGCCCAGCAGGTAGCTGCCCGTTGCCTGGGCGGTGATAAAACCAATCGTCGCCCCAAACAGCATCACGCCTTCCACACCGACGTTCAGGATGCCGGAACGCTGGCCAAACAGCTCGCCCGTCCCGGCTATTAAAAAGATGGTTGAAGCATCAAGACTACGAACCCAGAACTCCCACATCGACTTTCTCCAAATTGAGAGATATTAAAAACCCACAGATTTCACAGATTTTTCCAATTTTACAGATGTCATTCCCGCGTAGGTGGGAATCCATCTACTGGCCAACCGGTGGATTCCCGTTTTCACGGGAATGACATCTGAAGGCAGTTAATCTGTAGACAAAACCTTCGTTTCGACCTTGTCCAACTTAACGACGGCAATTTTGTAGCGATAGAAAAATTGAAAAGCAACCAGAGTAATCATCAGCACACCCAGCAGCGCGTAATCCACGCCAAAGCTCATGCCCAAGGCGCCCTGCACAAAACGGCCGCCTACCGACAACCCGCCAAACAAAAACGCCACCGGCACTGCCCCCAGCGGATTGCCCTGCGAAATCAGGCCGCAAATGATGCCGTAGAACGCCATGTCGCCAAAAAAGGCGTAGTTGCGCGCAATTTTGTACACACCAGGCACCGCGCCAAAGTAATGATACCCGGCCAAACCAGCCAGAACGCCGCCCATCACAAACACCAAAACCGGCACACGAAAGCGGCTGATGCCCGCGTAAGCGGCGGCATTGGGATTTTGCCCATACGCCCGAATTTCAAACCCCAGCCGCATCCGGGCAAAGAGGTAATATAAGAACAGGCCCGCACCGAGGGCGAGAAAGATAGTAATCGGCACGTCAAATAGCAGCGGCATGCGGAAGGCATCCGGCAGTTCAAAACTTTCGCCACGCCCGCCCGCATTCATAAAAATGCCGCCATCCTTGATCATGAAGGCGACAAACCAATAGGCCATGAAGTTCAACATCATCGTCACAACAATTTCGTTGATGTTGTAGCGCCCCTTGAGGTAGCCCGCAATCACGCCGGTTAAAGCTCCGCCAACGGCCGCTCCCAGCAACGCCAGCGGCAGCAGCAAAAGCGCCGGGGGATGGGGCGCATTGAGATGGTTGACGTCAAAAGCATAAAAGACGCCAAACGCCACGAGCGCTCCAGTGTACAGCTGCCCGGTCATGCCAATGTTCCACAGCCCAGCCCGGAAGGGAATGATGAAGGCGTAGGTGCACAGTAGCAAAAACACAAAGCGGTTCAGCGTCAGCGGCAGGCCGAACTCATTAAAAAAGGCGTAAGAAAAAATCTGCTGGTACGCATCAACTGGACTGTTGCCCGCCAAAATAAAGATAAAGCCAAACAAAAACAAAGCCGTTACAATGGCCAGGACGGCATTCAGCAGCGCCTGCCACGGCTTCAACACGGTCCGCTTCACCAATTCCAGGCGATAGTTGCCCATTCTCATTGGTCATCTCCTGCCATCTCTGTACCGGCCATTTCGATACCAGCCATCATCGCCCCAACGGCTTCACGGTGCGCCTCTTCGGCCGGAATGATGCCCATAAGCCGCCCTTCGTAGATGGGGGCAATCCAGTCACTTAACGAAAAAATCTCGTCCAAATCTTCGGAAATGAGCAAAACGGCCGCATGCTTAAACTTCGCCTCGTTCAACTTGTTGCGCACAAACTCAATCGCCCCAATGTCCAGCCCCTGCGACGGTAAATCGGCAATCACCAGGCGCGGATTGCGCGACAGCACGCGGGCCAAAATCAACTTCTGCAGGTTGCCACCTGACAGATTTTTTGCCTTCACGTCAGCATTGGGCGTCTTCACCGCGTATTCGGCGATGAGTTCGTCCGTTAACTGGCGAATTTTGTGATAATCCAGCGTACCGCGATGCTGGTACCGCTCGTCGAAGTAATAGTTCATCGTCATATTTTCGACGAGTGAAAAGTCGGCAATCGAGCCCAGGTGGTTGCGGTCGGCGGGGATGTAGCCCAGCCCCTGCTTCCAGCGGGCGTAGCTGGAGGCGTTGGTGATGTCGTTGCCGCCCAGCGCAATTTTGCCCGCCACCAGGTCGCGCATTCCTGCCAGGCACTCCACCAGCTCACGCTGGCCGTTACCGGAAACCCCGGCGATGCCAAAAATTTCCCCCTCGCGAATGGCAAATGAGACACCTTCCAGCGCCCGCACCCCTTTGTCGCTCTGCGCCACCAGGTTTTCCACCTGGAGAACGGTTTCCCCCTTGGGCGCTTTTGCCCGCTTCACGTTAAACAGCACTTCTCGCCCAACCAGCTCCGTAGCCAGGCTCTTTTCCGTAGCGTGTTCAGTATCGATGCAGGAAACAACCTGGCCCCGCCGCAAGACGGTCACCCGGTGGCTGATGCGCAGCACGATGGGCAGCTTGTGGGTGATGAAGGGCACGATGGCCACGTTGTCTTTGGCCATTGCTTCGATGGAGGTGAGCAGCTTGTCCGTTTCGATGGGGGTTAAAGCGGCCGTTGGCTCGTCCATGATCAGCAGTTCGGCGCCGCGATAAAGCGCCTTGAGGATTTCCACAATCTGCTTTTCCCCTTCGGAGAGCTGCCACACTTTGGCCTTCAGGTCAATCGAAAAGCCGAATTTGTCGCACAGGTCGTGGATTTCGCGGCTGGTGCGCTTGTAGTCCAGAATTTTACCGGCGCGCGGGTGCCCCAAAATGATGTTTTCGATGACGGTGTGGGCGGGCACCAGCTTACGGTGCTGGTGCACCATGCCAATGCCGCGCTCAATGGCATCAAGCGGCGAGCTAAACTTTACCTTTTCACCAGCCAGGTAAATCTCACCTTCGTCCGGCTGGTACTGGCCGAAGAGGATTTTCATCAGGGTGGATTTACCCGCCCCGTTTTCCCCCAGAATGGCGTGGATTTCCCCCGCTTTGATGGCAAAGTCAATCTTGTCGTTGGCCACAACACCGGGGAAACGTTTGGTGATTCCCCTGGCTTCTAACACCATATCGCCATGTTTTAACTGTTGCAGTAGCACAATACGCCTTTTACTTTTGAAGCTTTATAGGTGCAACGCATTTACTCTGCTGTCAGGCGCAGCAAGAGTTGCTAAAGGAAGTGCGTCGCACCTCTGATACCTAAGCGATGAGGCCCCCAAAGTGGGAGCCTCATCTTATTTTTGAAAGCAACAACCCAGACCCTAAGGGTTTTGCACTCGGCTAATTTGTCTCCGAAAGCGATAAACCCTTAGGGTCCCATAACGAATGCCGTTACTCCAGAATCGTCACGCCCTGCAAATCAAAGTTGAACTTGGAAAGCAGCCATTCGGCCGTGGGTTCTTCACCAGCTGGTTTCACTTCTTCACCCGCGGCCGGAACGGGCAGCCCTTCCAGTTCCAGCCCTGTACCGTTGCTGATAAAGGCATGTTCGGTAAATGGATCCCATTCGCCAGCAATCATCTGCTCACGACGCTGCTCTACCAGGTCCAAAATCTCCTGGGGAATAAACGGCAGCGCCGCCGGGCTGATGGCGTCAATACCCACCTTGCCATCGTTCATGATGTCCACCGTGGACACTTCCGTACCGTCGGCCAAAGTAATCGAACTTTCCATGCCCAGATAAAGCACCGTTTCCGGATTTTGTTCGCCCGCCAGGAAGTCGTTGATCATGTGGTCGTACAGCACTTCCCAGCGTGTGTCGAAGGAAACAGCCACCGTGTCCGTGTCGGCCCAGCCGTAGAAGCCCACGATGTCCATGTCTTTACCAACAAACCAGATGTCTTGCTCCACAGCCACATCCAGCGGGGAGCCAGAGTCCGTCTGCTGCGTCAGCACATCGACGTTGTACTCACTGATGAGGGTTTCGGCGATGCCGCGCTCTTCGGGCGGCAGGAACCAATCACCCGCGTACCGCACATAAATGTTGATATCCTTGCCGAGTATTTCGGCCGCATCCTGCACGCCCAAAACAAACCCGTTGGTACGGCGAATCACCTGTACCGACGGGAAGGCAGAGACGATACCGATGTTGCCCGTCTCGGTCAGAGCGCCCGCGATGAGCCCTTCCAGGTAAAGCGCCTGGTACTGGCGCGGGAAGAGGCGGATGAAGTTGCGCTCGGTGGAGAGGTCACTGGCAATGATGGAACCAAAGTAGACATCGGGATATTTTTCGGTGATCTCTTGCAGCGGCAGCCCCATAAACTCGGCGTTGCCAATCACAATGTCTGCGCCGTTGGCGATCAGCTCTTCGGCATAGGGCACGGTAAGATCGGGGCCAACTTCTTCGCGGAATACGTAATCAACGTTGTCGTATTTTTCGGCCAGCCGTTCACCTGCGCGATCGTGCGCGCCAGACCAGGTGGTCCCTTCAATAACGCTAAAATGCTGGATAGCCAGCGTCACGGACCCGTCGCCAGCCTCGGCAGCATCTTCGCTATCGGCGGCATCGGTGGTGTCCGTCGTATCAGTGGTGTCTGCGGTATCACCACTGTCGGCCGACTCGTCGCCGCCGGAAGAGGTGCACTGGGTCATTGCCAGGGCCAGCACCAGCAGCAGAAACAATAAAAGCACACGGGGAACTTTGCGGTCTTCGTTCTTGGACAAGATTTTACTGAACATATTCTTCCTCCTTCTTCAATTGACATCAACAAAACACAAAATGGGGGATAAATTCACCACAACACACTGCCTGTCGTGGTTTGTAAGCGATTATCTTTACGGGCGTTTTTGAAGTTGGGAAATTCTAGGGAATTATCAGTGACTCGTCAAATTCAAAATTTGGCATGGTTCAAGTTTGGTTTACAACTTGTGGGACGATTTTGAAAATCGTCTCTGGGCGATTTACCAAATCGCCCTACAAGTGTCAAGCTGACTTCCCAGGTTTCTGAACCATGCCCAAAATTTATCTGTGTCTTTCGGATTTTGTGGGGTTTGGCGTGAAACGCAAAACGCGAGGTCTATCGTTCTGCATCTCATGGCTTGTCCTCCTGACAAACCAGGTAAAAAGGGGTGACCAGGCGCAGTGCTCACCCGGTCACCCCTTCAGCGTGCTGCTTTATTCCAGGTCGATGATCGCCTTAAACAGCTCAGCCTCCCGCTCCAGGCGGAAGCCCAGCTTGAGGCAGATGGCCCGCATGCCGCGGTTTTCCGTCAGCAGGTAAGCGACCACGCGCTTGACGCCTTCCTGACGGCCGATTTCCAGCAAATGCACCAACATCGAGGTCCCAACCCCCTGGCTCTGGTAGCGATCGCTCACCAGGATGGCAAATTCGGCCTCATCACTCGTGCGCTCCTTGGTGAGACGCCCAGCGGCGATGATTTCTTCCTCGTCTGTTTTGGGATTTTTGTGGGTCACCACAATGGCTATGTCGCGGTCGTAATCGACAAAACAAATCCGGGTCAGCCGCTCGTGCTCCACCCGTTGGTCCAGCTGGAAGGCGCGGAAGTAGCGCAGGTAAACCGACCGCTCGGACAGCGTTTCGTGGAACTTCACCATTTTCGGCTCATCCTCAGGGCGGATGGGGCGCAGGGTGACTTCCAGGCCGTCTTCAGTGTTGAGGGTTTTGATGTACTGGGAGGGATACGGCCGTATCGCCAGCTGCGGCAGTTCACTTTCCTGCACCTCAGGGCCATACAGCACCACCCGCGCGTCCAAAGCCACCAAAACATCGGACGAGGCAAACAGCGGGTTGATGTCGATCTCCTTGATCCAGCGTTGATCCACCACCAGCTGGCCAAAACGCACCAGCAGCGCCTCCAGCGCCGCCAGGTCCACCGGCGGACGGCCGCGTACGCCTTGCAGCGCCGTGTAAATCTTGGTCCGTTCCATCATACGGCGGGCCAATGTGGTGGTGAGCGGCGGCAGGCCCAGCGCCCGATCCTTAAACACCTCCACCAGCGTGCCGCCCGTGCCAAAAAGCAGCACCGGGCCAAACTGCGGGTCCGGGCTGGCACCGATGATCAGCTCATAACCGTCTCCCAGACGCAGCATCGGCTGCACCGTCACGCCCAGGAAGTCGTCGGCGCTGTATTTGGTGGTGACGGCCTGTTCCATCGTGTTATAGGCGTGGCGCACCTCGCTGGCCGTGGCCAGGTCCAGGCGCACGCCGCCCACGTCGGTTTTGTGAGTAATCGTCTCGGAATTGAGCTTGAGCACCACCGGATAGCCAATGGACTCGGCAATTTCGGCGGCTTCGTCGGCGGTACGGGCCAGACGGGTTTCTACCGTGGGAATGTCATAGGCGGCCAGCACCTGCTTCGATTCGTACTCGGTGAGAATGGTCCGGCCAGTTTGGCGCACCTTGGTCAGCATGTCGGAAATGGCCCGGATTTTCTGGGTGCTTTCTTCCGTCTCTTCGGGCAGGAACGGCGTTTCGTACAGGCTTTGCAGACGCCGGTGATAGCGCCACATATATTGGAATACACGAGCGGCCGTATCCGGGAACGCAAACGTCGGGATGTTGGCCTGGTTCAAAATCGCCTCACCGCTGGCAATATCCGCGCCGCCCATCCAGCTGGCGATCACTGGTTTGCCGTATTGGTTCTGGGGGGGACGGCCGTACAGCTTCTTCAGCTCCTGGGCCGTTTGTGTCGGGTCGGTCATCGCCTGGGGTGTCAAAATCACCAGCAGGCCGTCGCTGTTTTCATCATTGGCGGCAATCTGGATCGCCTTGGCATACCGCTCGGCGTCAGCATCCCCCAAAATATCTATCGGATTGTTGTGGCTCCAGTGCGGCGGCAGAAACTCATTCAGCTCATTCATCGTCTTTTCGGAAAGCTGAGTCAGCTCGCCCCGGTTGGTGATCAGCGCATCGGTAGCCAACACGCCAGGGCCACCGGCATTGGTAACGATGGTCAGGCGCGGGCCGCGCGGGCGGGGCTGCTTGGCCAGCACCTCGGCCATGGGAAACAGGTCGTCGATGGAGTCTACGCGCAGCACGCCGGAGCGACGGAAAGCCGCCGCCAACACCTCGTCGCTGCCGGTGAGCGAACCGGTGTGCGAAGCCGCGGCCTGGGCTGCCGCCTCGGTGCGGCCCGGCTTGATGACGATGATCGGTTTGGCCAGGGCCACTTCGCGCGCTGCCGAGAGGAAGGAGCGGGCGTTGCCGATTGACTCCATGTAGATGACGATGCTCTTGGTTCGCGGATCGTCGCCCAGGTAATAAATCAGGTCGCCCCAATCCACATCCAGCATGGAGCCGATGGAAACGAAAGAGCTAAAACCCACGTTCTCACGGAAGGACCAGTCGAGGATTGAGGTGAGCAGCGCCCCGCTCTGGCTGATAA
>CAUJGI010000140.1 GCA_963169155.1 Chloroflexota bacterium | reverse complement strand
TGTGCAGCCCCTCGCGAAACAATGCCTGATCGTCCACCAACAAAATGCGAATTGTCATCCTCACGCCTCCAACTGCCTTGAATAGCGGGGATGATACCACAAAAGGTGCCCACGGTTGGGCGTTGAATTTCACGCAAAGGCGCAAAGAAGCCAAGTTTTTTCTGAGTCTTTCAGATTGGGCGGGGTCTTGTTTTTTTGCAACGAATTGACGCGAATATGCAGGAAAATTGGTGTTCATTCGCGCCAATTCGATGCAAATCTCTTGAAATCTTAAAAAGCCAGTTTTTCTTGGTGTCTTGGCGTGATCATAGCATTCGGCTGGACTCTTTCAGGGTGATTTGTAGGCGGTAACGGCCGTTCCTTCATCCCTCAGCAAAATGTCCGATGGCTGGCCCAACGCCCACAGCACCACAATAAAATCGCCCACGGCCCCAGCCGCATTCACGGTAAGCGCCAGGATGATTCGGGCTGTGGTGAGGAAATCGACCAGTGGCAGGGCCACCAGCCCGGCCAGGGTCAGCAGCAGCACAGGAGACAGACCAATCAGCACAAATTGGCGGCGCGGAAAATACCAATCTGGCGCGGCGGCATAGGCATACAGCAGATTAAAGCCAACTTTCGGCCGTTCCCGGCTGAACAGCCAAAAAAACAGCGCGTGGCACAGCTCGTGCAGCACCACTACCAGGGCAATGGTGAGTAAAAAAGCGGGTAAGGTCAACGTCGCGGCAAAAATTCGCAGCTCTAGCCAGAAAAACTGGGGATTCAGAAACGCGGCCACCCCCATAAACAGCCAGCCAAAGATGAACAGCAGCAGCAAGCCCACGACGTTCATGACAATCATCAGCTTACGGTTGCTCAGATCCAGGCTGTGAAAGTGGATGAAGCCCGGGGGAAGGGTTTTGGTGGGGTGCAGACGGCCGTTTGCCAACCAGGCTTCTGGTTCCCTGGAAATCAAATCAGCCGGTTCGGACCGCTCGGTCAAAATGCCTCCTTCGCTGGTAAAGATTGGGCCACTCTTCAAAGAGTGGCCCAATCTCACTGCTCAAAACATTGTGCCATGAATGGCCAAAGGAGACAAATTTGTATTCGCTTCATCAGGGCTTTTCAGTAGTCAAAATAGAGGACGCGGATAAACGCGGAGGACGCGGATTTTTCTTTTGATCCGCGTTGGTCTGCGTTCATCCGCGTCCCATTTGATTTAGAAGCTGGACGAATGAAAAACCGTGTCGCTCAGTTCACTTCATTTGTGTTTGCTACGGCCGTAGCACCACCGGTAAAAACGTCTCGTGAATGGCGTCCCACAGATGCACCGTCACTGGCACACTCTGGCTGTCGGTTATGCCGTTGGAGCTGGTGGCGATGTGCAGCGTGCCGCTGTAGCTGCCGGTGGATTGGTTGTCGAGCGTGTATTCGAGCGGAACGGCCGTTGCTTCATTCACCGCCAGCGTCCCTGTGATTGAACCCGTCAGGTCCAGCAATAGCGGCGGTGTCTCTTGCAGCGACAAAGTATACGCCAGCGGCGCGGTGCCCACGTTTTTGATCGTCACGGATACCGTTTGGTTGAGGGGCTGCTGGGCTGGGGTGTGCACGGCCGTAACCAACCCCGGCACCACCGATAAATCACCCACCCCCGCCCCCACCACCTTGGGCATCGCCGTCAGCGCCGCTTCGGCGGGCCGGTTGGCCACGGCGTAGTAGCGCATCTGCTCACACGGATCGGTAATCCACGGCGCGACGTTGAAGTTCAGGTTGAAAATGAACATGCCGCCCAGCCACGGGTAGTTTGTGGTGGCATACTCGTAGGCGCCTACCAGATTAACCGCCTGCTTCTGTTCGCTCACAATTTGCCACACCCGCCCCGACCAGCTGGGGCTACTCAGGCAGTTGGCCGGCGGTTCGACAATCCAGCCAAACTCGGTGGCCAACACCTGCTTGCTGCCCAGCCCGTTGGCCTGCAAAATGGCGTAGATCTTCTCCACGCCGCGAAAGCAAAAGCCGTCGGCGCAGTTCTGCGTCGGGTCGGCCGAAGCGACATCCGGCGCGGCGTCAAAGTCGGCGCTGTAGCCATAGGGATGGTAGCCAAAGACGTCAAAACACGGGCCGCCGTGGCTGCTTTGCATCGCGTCCAGCATCTCCTGCATGAAGATGCGCTCATCCTGGAAAAATCCGTTATGCCCCAGGTGGTCGTTCCACGTTTCCGGCACGCGTCCCGTGGGGGCCAACCCGGCGGACACCACGACGGCATGGGGATCGACGGCTTTGATACGGCCGTATGCCTCACACAGCAGCGTGGCGTAATCGGCGGCGTTGGGCGACACGCCCCAGCCGTAGGTAGCATCCAAATTGGGCTCGTTGCCAATTTCGTAGGCATCGACGTACCCTTTTTGCGACTGGGCCAGGCTTTGCACACTGCTGCCAAAGCCGCTGACGTTGCCCAGATGGCTGGCGTTGGCCTCCACGCGCAGCAGCACCTTCAGCGGCAGGCGGCTGCCGGGGCCGCTAAACACCTTGATCCAGTTGAAGCCCATATCGTTTAGCAGAGGCACGTCCCACTCGGCGACGTTGGCACCATAGGCGAAGGGGTAAACGGCCGTTGTGGGGGCAGTCGTTGCCGAGGCGAGGGTGGGCGACGGCCGTTGGTCGCTCAGGATCAGCGTTACCAAAAGAAAAGACAGGGTGAGACTCATCCAAACCTTGCCCTGTCTACGAATAGGGGTATTTACTTTTTCGCACATGCCGGGGATCTTAATGACGCGGGCTGATAAGGCCATGAGAAATGAGTAAATTCTCACACCACAATAAGCCAGCTGGAAATAAAAAACGACAGGTGGTAGACCTGTCGTTTTTCTTGGCTCCTCAGGTTGGACTCGAACCAACAACCCTGCGGTTAACAGCCGCATGCTCTGCCATTGAGCTACTGAGGAACGCAGCGAGCGGAATTATAACAAAACAGGTAGTCGTGTCAAGCGCAGCACGGCCGTAAACCACCCAATACACCCTGCCATACCCCAACATAAACTTAAAGCCGCCATCATAACACCAAAACAACAAAGGCCTATCGATTCCCACACTACCAACCCTGCCCCCCCCCACC
>CAUJGI010000139.1 GCA_963169155.1 Chloroflexota bacterium | reverse complement strand
ATCCATCAGAAATTTAATGCGGGCGAAATCAACGAGGTTTATGCGCTCAGAGGCATCGATCTCAACGTAGCCAGCGACGAGTTTGTCACGATCATCGGCAGCAATGGTGCCGGGAAAAGCACCTTGTTCAACGTCATTGCCGGGGAATTTAAACCCACACACGGCCGTATTCACCTGGACGGCATCGATGTGACCAAATGGCCGGAGCATCGGCGAGCTGCGTTTATCGGCCGCGTTTTTCAGAATCCGTTTCAAGGCTCGGCCGCCCACATGACCATCGCTGAAAATATGTCGCTGGCCATGCTGCGCACGCAAAACCTGGGGCTGCGCCTGGGGGTCAACCGCGTCCGCCGCAAAAAATTGGCCGATTTGCTGGAACCCATTGGGCTGGGGCTAGAAAACCGGCTCAATGACAAAGTCGCCTTGCTCAGCGGCGGTCAGCGGCAGGCCATGACGCTGCTGATGGGCTCGCTCTCACAGCCAAAGCTGCTGCTGCTGGACGAACACACGGCGGCACTGGACCCGGCAACGGCCGTACGCATTCTGCAAATTACCCAATCCGTTGTTCAAGAACAGCGGCTGGCCACATTGATGATCACCCACAACATGCAGCAAGCCCTCACCCACGGCACACGCACCCTCATGCTGCACAAAGGCGAAATCGTTCTGGACATTGGTCAAAAAGAGCGAGATGGGTTAACAGTGCAAGGTTTGATCGACAAATTTAGTGAGGTCAAACAAGAAGCACTCATGGATGATGAACTGCTTCTCTCCAACGAATAACCGGTAGAACGATTGGACCAATCTTCAAGATTGGTCCAATCTATAAAATTTAGTTTATGTGTTAACCGTGTCACAGGCTGTGAATTGAGGTCCCAACCTGTAACACGGATGAAGAAGATAATTGACCGATTTGCCGAAGAGGCCAGTTATCCCTTCCTTGTATTATACGCAAAGGAGAATGGAATGAATAAAAAAGCTTATCCCCTGTTTCTTGTTACTATCTTGCTCCTCCTTTTCTTAGCCGCGTGTGGTTCGCCAGATAATTCGGCCGACACGACGGACACGACGGACACATCAGTGGATACGTCTTCTGAGACAGAGTCAGCAGACGCTCCTGCGGCCACTGATGAACCAGAACCAGCCGACGAACCGGCAGAAGCAGTCAACATCACAATCGGCATGATGGTGATTGCCTCCGTACCGGCGCTGGAAACGGTGCAGGAATCCTTTGTGGAAACGCTGGCCGAAGGTGGTTACGTGGAAGGCGAAAACCTGACCATCATCCGCGGCAATGCGGAAGGTGACATTGCCACTTTAAACACCATCGCCCAGCAGTTCATTGATGAAGGTGTTGACCTGATTGTCACCACCAGCACCCCGGCAGCCCAGGCGGCCCTCAATGCCACCAAAGACATGCCGAACCCGATACCCATCGTCTTCACCACCGTCACCGACCCCTATGCCGCAGGCATTGCCACCGCCCCAGACGAACATCCCGCCTGGATGACCGGGTCCCAACTCTACCCGCCGTTGGAAGCGACTTTTGATACCATGTTTGAGATCAACCCGGACATTTCGGTCATCGGCCATCTGTACAATCCGGCTGAAGCCAACTCTGCGGCCCAAACGGCCGAAGTAGAACGTATTGCCGCCGAGCGGGGTCTTACCCTGGAGATTGCCACCGTCAGCAACAGCTCGGAAATCAGAACGGCCGCTGAGTCGTTGGCGGCACGCGGCATTGACATCTTCTACTTCACGCAAGACAGCACCGTTTCCTCCGGCTCCGAAGCCGTGGTGCAGGTGGCCAATGACAACGGCATCCCCATCATCACCAATGACATTCCCACGGTAGCCAAAGGCGGGGCGGTGGCTGTGGGTGGCTCCTTGCGCGAAGACGGCCGTTTGGCCGGTGAAATCGCCATTGCTTTCCTGGAGGGCACGCTGGACCTGGCCACCACCGATATTCGGCAAGTGCAGGTTTTTGACTACTTCATCAACCGTGCCGGTGCTGAAGCCCAAGGTATTGAACTCCCTCAGTCCCTCATCGACCGGGCGATTGACCAGACGCCTTAGTCAGAAACAGTTTCATAAAAACAGACCTGGTTCTTTCCGTTGAACCAGGTTTGTTTTGTGTGCCATTAGACGCGTACCCGGCAGCGGGGGATACGGCCGTATCCTTCCCTGGCTGCCCCACAAATCATTCAGTTACCGCCATAGCCTATCAGGGAGAAAATCATGCCTTTCAAAAATCTCGAAGAAAAGCTTCAGGCCGTCCCCAATCCCGTTGAAATGCTGCGAAATTCGCCAATCGGTGCCTACGTCTACCCGGTTGTGCCACCCGAGTTCACCAACTGGCGCGATGAGCAGCAAGCCTGGCGCAAAACTTGCGTGCTTTTCGACCAATCGCACCACATGGTAGACATCTACGTCGAAGGCCCGGATGCCCTTAAACTCCTTTCCCATCTCACCATCAACAGCTTCAAGAACTTCACCGTCAACAAAGCCAAACAGTTTGTCCCATGCAGCTACGATGGGTACGTCATTGGTGATGGGATTCTCTTTTACCTGGAAGAAAACAAGCTGCTTTTTGTGGGCCGCGCCCCCACAGCCAACTGGATTCAATTCCACGCCGAAACGGGCGGATATGACGTGTCGGTCACCCTTGATGATCGATCCCCTTCGCGCCCGATGGGCAAACCCGTCACGCGCCTCAGCTACCGGTATCAAATTCAGGGGCCAAATGCTGAACAGCTCATCGAAAAGTTAAACGGCGGCCCTTTGCCCGAGATCAAGTTTTTTAACATGGGTTATATAAACATAGACGGCCGTATGGTGCGCGCCTTGCGGCATGGCATGGCTGGTGCGCCCGGGCTGGAAGTCTGGGGACCGTATGCAGAAGGGGAAGAAGTTCGGGATGCCATTTTGGAGGCCGGGCAGGCGTTTGGCATCGTCCAGGTTGGCTCACGAGCCTATGCCACCAATACCCTGGAATCGGGCTGGATTCCGTCGCCGTTACCGGCCATCTACACCGGCAAAAAGATGAAAGCGTACCGGGAATGGTTGCCTGAAACAAGCTACGAAGCCACTGGCTCAATTGGCGGCAGTTTCTACTCAGACAACATCGAAGATTATTATATGTCGCCCTATTCACTCGGTTATGGTTCCTTCATCAAATTCGACCACGACTTTATTGGCCGTGACGCCCTGGAAAAAATGGCGCATGAACCGCAGCGCAAAAAAGTCTCTTTCGCCTGGAACAGCGATGATGTTACCCGGGTGTTCCGCTCCATGTTGGAACCTGGAGAAGTCAACTACAAATATATTGACCTCCCCCTCTCAAACTACACTTCGGCCAGCTACGACCGGGTGATGCGCGACGGTGAAGTTGTGGGGTTTTCTATGTTTAGCGGTTACAGCTACAACGAGCGGACGATGCTTTCTATAGGTTCAGTCGATTCCGATATTAAGATTGGGGATGAACTCATCCTTGTCTGGGGCGAAGAGAACGGCGGCTCACGGAAAACAACGGTTGAGCGACACAAGCAAATTGACATCCGGGTCATCGTCAGCCCGGCACCTTATTCCAGGATAGCCCGTGAGGAATACGCGGGCGGTTGGCGTGTGGCTCAAGAGGCGACATGAGCGTGGCACAGCACACTGAATGAAAATCCACAGATTTCGCAGATGACACAGATTTTTTAAACCAATCTGCGAAATCTGTGTAATCTGTGGACTATTTTCTGGGGAAAAAGAATGAGGACACAAGTTGGCATTATTGGGGCAGGCCCATCGGGTTTGCTGCTGGCGCGGCTGCTGCATTTGCAGGGGATCGAGAGCGTGATTGTGGAGCGGCAGAGTAAGGAGTATGTACTCGGCCGTATTCGCGCTGGGGTTTTGGAAGAAGGCATGGCCGCTTTGCTGCGCGAAGCCCAGGTTGGTGAGCGCATGGACCGGGAAGGGCTGGTACACGAAGGGCTTCACCTGGCATTTTCCGGCCGGATGGCGCGCCTAGACCTGGCCGCACATACAGGCAAAGCGGTCACGATCTACGGCCAGACAGAACTCACAAAAGATTTAGTCGATGCCCATCTGGCAGCAGGCGGCGTGATCCATTACCAATCACCAGCCCTGGCCGTGGAAGAGTACGACACCGATCAGCCACGTATCGTTTACGAGCAAAATGGGCAGCGCCAGGAACTCATCTGCGACTTTGTCGCTGGCTGCGATGGGTATCATGGCGTGGCTCGTCAAAGTGTGTCCTCCGGCAAAATCACGCTGTTTGAAAAAACGTACCCTTTTGGCTGGCTGGGCATTTTGTCCGATACGCCCCCCATTCATGAAGAGCTGATCTACGCCAACCACGAACGTGGCTTTGCCCTGTGCAGCATGCGCTCCCCCACGCGCAGCCGCTACTACGTGCAGTGCCCGCTGGATGACCGCGTAGAAAACTGGAGCGACGACGCCTTTTGGGACGAGCTGCGCTGTCGCCTCCCCCCGCCCGTCGCCGAAAAACTGGTGACGGGACCGCGCCTGGAGATGAGCATTGCCCCCCTGCGCAGCTTTGTGGCCGAGCCGATGCGCTTTGGCAGTCTGTTTCTGGCGGGAGATGCGGCCCACATCGTGCCGCCCACCGGGGCCAAAGGGCTGAATCTGGCCGCTTCGGATGTTTTTTACCTGTCCCGTGCGCTTATCGCCTTTTACAAAGAGGAGCGCACCGATTTGCTAGACCGGTACTCTGAAGTCAGCCTGCGCCGGGTGAGGCAAGCGATTCGCTTTTCCTGGTGGTTTACCTCGCTCATGCACAAGTTTGGCGATGATTCGCTCAATTTTCGCCTGCAAACGGCCGAATTAGAGTACCTCACCAGCTCAACCGCAGGCATGACCAGCATGGCTGAAAATTATGTCGGCCTGCCCTTTGAACCGTTTGAGTAGCCATGCAATTTATTCAAGCCAACAACGTTGTTTTAAACTGCTCTGTTTCTGGCAATCCAGATGGGCCGCCGTTGGTTTTTATCAATTCGTTGGGCACCGATTGGCGCATTTGGGACAGCATGATGCCTTATTTTGAGACCACATATCGCGTCATTCGCTACGACAAGCGGGGGCATGGCCTGTCCGACTGCCCCCCAGCACCGTATTCGATTCGAGATCATGCCCAGGATTTGGTGGGACTGCTGGATGTATTGTCGATGCACTCAACAACTGTTGAGTCAACGGCCGTTCTCATCGGCATCTCGGTCGGTGGCATGATAGCCCAGGATGTGGCCGCAGCGTGGCCAGACCGGGTGCAAAAGCTGGTGCTGTGTGACACGGCGGCAAAGATTGGCACGGCAGAAATGTGGAACGGCCGTATCCACACCCTCCGCGCCGAAGGCATGGAAGCCCTGGCCGATGCCATCCTGAGCCGCTGGTTTGCCCCTGGTTTTCAAGGCCAAGACCCGGTTGCCTACCAGGGTTACCGCCATATGCTCACCCGCACCCCCGTCACCGGCTACACCGGCACCTGCGAGGCGATCCGGGATGCGGACCTCACCGCCGCCACGCGCACGATCCAGGCACCAACGCTGGTGCTGTGTGGCAACGAAGACAGCGCCACGCCGCCGGAGCTGGTGCAAGGGCTGGCGGCTTTGCTGCCCAATGCTCGCTATGCAGAAATCCCAAATGCGGGACATTTGCCCTGTGTGGAGCAGCCGGACGTAACGGCCGTTCATATCCAAGATTTTTTGCAGGAGACGCCATCAACGGCCGTTGACCACCATG
>CAUJGI010000138.1 GCA_963169155.1 Chloroflexota bacterium | reverse complement strand
TTTGCTTAAACATCACCTGGTAGGTGGAATCGCCCTGGTACGGCGTTTCGCCGCTGAGCATTTCATACATCATGATGCCCAACGAATAAATGTCTGAGCGGTGATCGGCGTGATCGCCGCGCACCTGTTCGGGGGACATGTAAGCGGCCGTTCCCAGCGAAGAACCGGTAGCGCCCGCCGAACGGCCGCCGACAATTTTGGCGATGCCAAAATCCATCAGCACCGGCTCGTTGAGCAGGTTGATCATCACATTGGCCGGTTTGAGATCGCGGTGAATCATGCGCCGCTGGTGGGCGTACTCTACCGCTTCGCAGATGGTGGTCAGGATGTGGATGGTCTCGGTCACCGGCAGGCGAATGCCTGCGGCTTTGAGCGATTCCAACCGTTTGGCCAGGGGTTCGCCAGGCACATATTCCATCACCATGAAGTACACCTCACCTTCGTGGTTGAAGTCGTGCGCCTGGACGATGTGGGTGTGGCGCAGCTGGGCGATAACGGCCGCTTCCTGCTCAAACCGCTCGATAAATTCTTTATTTTCGGACAAATGTTGGTGGATGATTTTGACGGCAACCTTGCGCCGCAAATTCCGGTCATTGGCACGGTAAACCGAGGACATGCCGCCGCGTCCTAAAATTGATTCTATTTCGTACCGTCCGCCAAGGGTACGGCCGATCCAGCTAGGTCCGATGGTTGCCATCATAAGAATAAACGAAGTGGTACATCTTTATCAGCGAGAATTTATGCCACGGACGGAAATCAGTGAATAGACGCAAGGCAATTATGGCATATTCAACAATACAGTTCCACATTTTAAACGAGGTTAGGACCGAAGACTGTAAAATGTGCGCTAAATCTGCCCCGGTTTTGTGTAAACAACTTTAAGAATTGGCAAATGGGTGTGGTGCCAGGCGTAGAAATAAAAAATGGGCGGCTCCATTCAGAAGTGTGGGTTTATCCGAACGAAGCCAACCCATTTTCATAACAGGTTCAACTAACAGGCGCGCTGTTTAATCGAGCACCATATCGTAGTAGCGCACCCATTCCTGAGAAGCGCCATCATAAATTTTGACGTTTGTATAGCCCAATTCCTGCGTGAGGACATACCACCAGGAGCTGGCGTAACCGCCCACGCCGCAGTAGACGATAATCTCTTTGTGCCGGTTGCTGCCCACAACCGCTTCGGCCAGCGCTTTCAGTTCTTCGTGGGTTTTGTAAGTGCCGTCTTCATTCCAGATGAGCGGGGCGGGCAGTGACCGGGCCGTCGGGATGTGGCCGGGTTTGTCGGCCCAGGGTTCCACTACCAGCCCGTTGTACACATCCGCATCACGCGCATCGACCAGGATAGCGCCACCGTGTGGCTTGTTGATTTGCCGCACCACGTAGTCGATGGTGACAAACATGCGGTGGTTGACGCTGCCCCGGAAGTTGTTCGGCGTGATGGCGGGCACTTCCTGCGTCACAGCCTTGCCATCTGCAACCCACCGGGCATAACCGCCATCCAAAATGGTGACGTGGCGCACCCCAGCGTAGATGAGCGTGTCGGCGACTCGGGTGGCGTTGGCCAGTGGGAAAGGCGGTTCGGCGGCACCTTGCGTGACCACCACCACCACAGACTGTTTGGTGATGCCGAGCGCGCCAATGGCGTTGAACAGGTCAGCTTTGTCGGGCAGTTCCAGCAGCAGATCGTCGCGCATGGTGACCCAGGCAGAGAAGGGAACTTCGAACGGTTCGTTGATAGCGCCGGGAATGTGCCCCGTCTCGTATTCGGCGCTGGTTCGGATGTCTAAAATGACGAGGTTATCAAGATTGCTTTGCGCTTCGAGCCAGCTTGTGGAAACGGTTGTTGGGAGGTGAAAATAGGCCATTGCTGACCCTGCTCCCAATAAAATGAACACGAGCGTGGCTAGAAATAGGCTTCTAAAATAGATGTTCCTTTTGAGCTGCATGTTATGACCCCCTTGGATGTGAAGGAAAGATAAATAAGTTTAAAACTCACCTTATCTTAGATGGCTTTCAGGGGTGGTGGCAAGATGGCTCAGCTAGGAACTGCTGGGTATTAAGTCCTAGGAGATATTTCCGGGGTGCTGGCTGTTTGCAGACCAGTGAGAAAGGCAGTGACGTGCTGGCCTAAAGTGTCTAGCCGGTAACCGCCTTCCTGGATAACGGCCGTTGGCAAACCCAGGCTGCCAATCTGCCGACCCATTTCAAAAAAGTCCGGTGTTTCGAGCAAAAAGGTGCCGGTGGGGTCGCCCTGGCCGGTATCGACGCCCAGGGAAATGAGCAGCGTGTCGGGGACAAAGGCGCGGATGTGGGTGAGCGCTTTGATCAGCGCGGAGAGGTAGGCCGGTCCCTGCGTGCCGGGGGGCAGAGGCAGGTTGTGATTAAAGCCGTAGCCCGAGCCGTAGCCGTACTCATCGGCAAAACCCCAGTAGTAGGGGTATTCGTAGCGGGGATCGGCGTGGATGGAGACAAAGAGGACGTCGGAACGGCCGTAAAAAATCTCCTGGGTGCCGTTGCCGTGGTGGTAATCGACGTCCAGAATGGCGACGCGCTGCCCTTGCTGCACCAGCCAGTTAGCGGCAATGGCCACGTTGTTCAGGTAGCAGAAGCCGCCAAATTGGTCGGCGGCGGCGTGGTGGCCGGGCGGGCGGCAGAGGGCGTAAACGGCCGTCTGCATATTGGCGGCCTGGTTGGCTAAGAGGAGGGCGGTGGCGGAAACGGCCGTTTGCACACTCCAATACGCCGCGTTCCAGGTCGGGGCAAAGATGGGTGACGAGGTGTCGAAGCAGTAAAACCCCAGCTGGCCAAAAACGGAGTAATGATGCCGTCTGGAGCGCGGCCGCAGGCTAAACGTTTCCGGGATGGCTACCTCGCGCCCCATTTCCAGCTTCATCTGCTCATAGGCATTTTGCAGCAGATTGATCATCTCGTGGGCGTGCACGTCCTGAATGGGCGAGAGGCCAAAGTCGCCGGGGTGGGTGATGGGGCCAAGATTGGCGGCCTGGATGGCGTCGTGCAAAATTTGCCCCCGCACGGCTACTTCAGCGTAGTAACGATTCCACTGCGCATCGTCTGGTCGGTGAATTTTGGCAGGATCGTGTTCGATGTGCCCTGGATAGAAAAAGGTGTGCATGGGGTTATTATGCCAGTATCCCATTCAGCAGAAAAGTATTTGAGGGATGATCTGGGGAAATTCTCAAAAAAGAGAAGAGGGAGAGGGGCCGCAACCCTCTCCCAATTCGTGTGCAAACTTAACCATAGAGGAGAAAAGGAGGAAAGAAATGTACGTTTCTGGAAACGTTTGCCGTTGCATGTTCCGGGGGATGGAACGAACGTAAGTGTGTACTGGTGCTTAGAATAGCAGGGCTTTGTTAAGGGCGAACTAAATCGTGGTAAACATTTGGTTAACGATTGTGACAGGGAGAGGGGGAGACAAGGAGATGGGGAGACAAGGAGACAAGGAGACAAGGAGACAGGGAGACAGGGAGACGGGGAGACGGGGGG
>CAUJGI010000137.1 GCA_963169155.1 Chloroflexota bacterium | reverse complement strand
TGGCGGTCGTCGCACGGAGTACCGCGATGCCGCCTTTGATGGGGATGGGGAGCCGGTAGACCTGTCGGGCACGGCCAGTGCTGCCGAGAATGGATCGGTGCCCAACGGCCGTTCCCCACGCACGCAGGCCCAGCAGCCACCTGCTGAAAATGATAGAAACGAAGCCTGGCGTCAAGAACCGGCCTCACCGCGCCAGTTGGGTTATTTACGTCAGATGGGGGTCGAACCGGAGGCCCATTCAAGGGCCGGGCTCACCCGAGGGCAGGTCAGCGATCTCATTAACCAGGTGCGGCAGGCACAGGCCCGGCGACCTCCGGCCGGCTCAACTAGTTCCGGTGCGGGCAATAGGCCAACGCTGGGAGGTGATCAGGATGTCACTAACCAGACATGGACTAACCGCTTTGCCAGTCTGGAACAGGCGCTGGCCAGCCTGACCGCCGCCCTGACGCAGAGTGGGGGAAATGGCCGTCTTACCAATGGGCCGACAAATAATCCGTCCAATTCAGTTGGCAACGGCCCAATTCCAGAGTGGTTGCGAGAAGCCGGTGAGTTGTCTCCCGATACGGCCGTTCGGGTCATCCCGCTATTCAGCGAAGAACCCGAAGCAGGCAAGGCCAATGAGGCTGACTCCACCAGCCGCCTGGTAGAGGGAAAACCTGCTGCAACGATTCGCCTGGAACCTCATCAACCGTCACGGGCGCAGGTGATCCATAACACCTTGGCGCAGCTGGCCGAGCCGCAGTCGTTGGCTGGTCAGTCGGCTCAGAAAACGCTGGTTGTTTATACCGGTGAACACAACGCGCGGTTGATCCAGGAAGCCGTCGAGCAGCATTCGGTTACGGATGTGCAGGCGGCAGCCGCAGCCACCACTACGCTTGTCAGCCAATATCGCAGGCAAGGCATGGCTGACGCCGACGTGCTGGCCGCTTTCCAAAGCGGTGCAGCTGCGGCAGCGATTCGTGAGGCTACCGCGGCTCAGGACAGCCCTACACCCCTCACTGATGCGCAACTCTCAGCCGTGGCCGATATGGTGCTGCTGCCCCAGCGGCGGCTGACGCGCCCCGAGTTGGTCAGCGTCATTGGCCAGGAAGCAGCGGCGGGCGCGGTGGATGAGCAGCCCATCCTGCACGCTTTAGGCATGGGGCCGACAGTGGTTCCCTCCGGCTTTGGCGGACAAACCGGCAACGTGCGTGGCGTAATGGCTGGCGCACGGGCGATGAACCTTTCTCCAGCAGACCTGACTCGTCTGGGGGAAATGATACAGGACGGCCTGCGCGACGTGGTGCAGACGGAGCTGGCCGATCGCGGCCACCGGCCGGAGATGGTGGGCCATTTTGTCAGCGATTTGGCCGCTTTGCCAGGAGCGATGGTTGTGCCGCAGTCAACGGCTATTAAGATGGCGGCGGCCAAACCCACAACAGTTGAATCAACTACTGAGAGAGATGGAGAAACGGCCGTTTCCCCACCACAACCTGAGGAAGAATAGGAGCGTTTTATGCATAAAAAACAGACACACCGGCTGCTTGCTTTCAGCTTTGTCTTGATTTTGATCGCCCTGGCCATTACCGGGAACACGCAGGCACAAGACGGGGGGCAGAATCCCACGCCGATGGTTATCACCGTGACCCCTTTCGGGTCACCGACGCCTGACGGCGGGCCAACGGCCGTGCCAACAGATGAATGCGCACTGCCGCCAGACCGTTTTGAGCCGAACAATGATGCCCAGACCGCGACGGCTGTTCGACTGCAAAGTGAACCGGATCTGACCCTCACTGGCGACGATATGGACTATTTCACCGGTTATCTCAAAGCAGGCCAGATGATCCGCGTGAGTACCACTGTTTATGGCGGGCTGGATACCCAGCTCAAGGTTTTCTGGGAAGGACAATTGGCGGCCGAGAATGATGATCGTTCCCCAACCGATGTCGGTTCGCTGCTGACGTTTACGGCACCGGCCGACGGTTGGTATGTGGCCCTGGTGGCAAAAGCGACCGTTTATGACGGCACTTACGACCTGGAAATGTCTCTGGCTGAACCGACGGCGACGCCCACGGCCGTCCCGACCTTCACCCCTACACCGTCGCCAACGCCCATTATTTCGCCTGACTTGGCTGAACCTAACAACAGCCCGGAAACGGCCCGACCGGTGACGCCTGGCTTGCGCGACACCTATACCGTGGGCGCGGGTGACATCGATTACTTCACCTTTATTGCTAAAGCGGGCAGCCGCTACGTTTGTGAAACGGTGACCGACCAGGTGGATACCCTGTTGACGGTACTGGACATCGGCGTCAACGATGACCGGGGAGTGGGGCGGGTGGATTCCAGCTTTGCCTGGACGGCGCATGGGGAGCAAACGGCCGTTATCCGCATCGAAGCACGCGGTGGCAGCTTTGGCCAGTATGAATTTGGCTGCCAAACAGTCGCCCCGCAGCCGACAGCACCACAGCCGCTGTCATTCGTGGCACCAACCAGCGCGCAGCCTGTTCCTGTCGCAACAATAACGCCTGCCGGGGGGATAGTCGCCACTGACGGTATCACGACCACCGAACAAATCTCATTGACGGTGCGGCATCTTGGGCAGGTTCAGCCCCAGATCGTGGTCCCCACAACCTACATCCGCCTGCTGGTCTATTACGACGCCAACAACGACCGGCAGCCAGGGCCAGGGGAAGGCATTGCCAACGTCAGCGTCCTGGCCGTAGATGTCCAGGGGCAGCGTCTAGGCCAGGTTTTCACCAACGCTCAGGGCGAAGCTATCTTCAACCTGACTGGCGAAACCATTGCCCGCGTCATTGTCCCCTTTGTGCCCGGCTGGTCGGCCCGGGTGCGCGCCGGGGAAAGCAATAACGATATTGTGCTGGGATTGCCCGCCGTCCGTTTGCCCGTGTTTTTGCCGGTGCAGAACCAGACCGCTGGCGAGGAGTAGCAAGTGGCAGGTAAGAATTTGCAACCTGCAACTAAACGAGGAACGAACCTATGTTTGATTACGATCTGGAACTCAACGTTGAACAAGAACTGTCCGAGATTCCGCCTGAATACCAGGATGCGTTTCGCCAGGCGCTGGTGCGTGAATTGGCGGAGACGGAGCAAAACCGGACCGATACCGACATTCTGACCTATCTGCGCAGCCGGCGTGACGATTTCAAGCGCGGTGGCTTTATCCGGCCAGACGGCCGTCCAGGGTTGGTGACCCTCAACCCGGAAACGATGTACGAGCAGGCGCTGCCGCAGCTGGCCCAGAGCAGCCTGGGGGAGCCAGACAACACGGCCGAACGGCGGCGCACCCTGATTAAACTCCTGGTTCTGGCAGGGATTGCCTTGCTGCTCCTCATCTTCGCCCTGCGCAGTCGGGCGCAGCGAGAGGATCGGGAGGCGGCCACAGCCGTCGAGACGCCGGTGGCTGCGGTAGCAGACAGCCGCAGCGCCACGCCCACGCCACCGCTGCCGGAAATCAGCGGCGTCGATGATTCCCTGCAAACGATTGGCAGCCTGGGCGGCGCGCTCACCATCGGCCGTCCCAGCGCCATAGAAATCTGGTACGGCCGTACCGAGGAAACCATCGCCCTGGCCATAGACCCCAGCAAACCGACACCCAAAGGGGAGATGCGCTACAACGAAGCCACCATGCTGTCCGACAATCCGGTGGCCGTCTGGCTGTTTGGCACCGTGCTGAACTATGCCTTGGGCATCCCCGACAGCCTGGTGCGCAACCTGGAACCCGGTGACCGCCTTACCCTCAGCACGGATACCGGCGCGGCGCTTCATTTTGTTGTGGCCGAGACAGGGCAGGGGGCTAACTACGACGCGGGGCGGCTGTTGTCTCAAAATCGGCTGGGGTTAACCCTCTTTGCTTTGCCGGCTGCGGCCGAAGGAGACGTTTCCTTCGCCTTTGCCTATTACGACGTGGCCAGTGAGGAGGGGCAGGGGCAGGTAGTTTACGACGTGGGTGACAGCGCTGCCTTCAGCGCCGGTGGCGAGCTGCAAGTGACAGACGTTCAGTTTGCGCACACAGCTGAGGGAATGCTTCGCATAGTAGTAAATGGAGCTGCCAATGGCCTGGATGGCAGCCACTCTGTTCTGCTTTCCCTAACCACCAGCAATGAGCAAACAACGGCCGTTCCCCTGGCATGGGCCGAGGACGGCGCCTGGCAGGCCGAATTTGCCTTACCCAATGGCGCAGCCGAACAGGCGCTGCTGGCTGAGTTTCGCCTCTTGCCTGACGGTAACCTGGCTGTTTTCCGGTTAGGGGAAGTTCCCCGTTTAATCGAGCAGTTAGAGGTTGAAATCACCGAGGCATGGTGGGATGAGGTGCAAAAGCAGGCTGTGATCACCGTCTCCATCCACAATCGCGGCCATAACCAGGGCCCCGATGGTGGCGATGACGGTGGGGCAGGGGCCGTCTATCTTGGCCCTGACTTTATCCAAATAGCTCAATACGAAGGAACATCTGAAGGAGGTGATGCTTATGCCGGAACCGGGCAGGTGATTCCCCGCCTGCCGGGGCAGCTGGATCCAGGCCTGCCCTTACTTATAAACCCGGGAGAAACGGTGGGGATAACCGTGTTGTTACTACCCCAAGCTGCATCTGTGCGATTACAAATTGGGGCTGACCTGTGGGAAGTGGCGGGCTTTCCCGCGCGGTAACGCGGGAGGTCCGCTCCCCACAGGCCAGCGGCCAGCGTATGGCGGTAACTAGATTTGGGGTCTGCGACCGCCATACGTTGACTCTCTAATTATAAGGAGATATACCGAATGTTGCATCTGCAACTCAAATCTAAAAAAACTGTTTTCAGATCGTT
>CAUJGI010000136.1 GCA_963169155.1 Chloroflexota bacterium | reverse complement strand
TGGGCGTGGCCGTCGCTCCCTGGCCCACGTTCAGGCCGACGGTAGGTTGGGTGTTGTAGTCACGGCCGTTTATATCAAAAAAGTTGATGTTGAAGCCCAGATTTTGCGGTCCGGTGGCCACCCCCTCGCGCAAAACCAGCGACAGCGTGGTGGTGATCACTTCGTCCACGCCAATGCGTGGCAAAATTTGCACGCTGCTGCCGGTGGCGGGGATGGCTAAATCGGCCGTTTGCAGTTCCAGCTCAATGTCGATGGCCGTCCAGTTGCCCAGATTGGCCAGTTCCAGCGTCAGCTCAAACGGTTCGCCAGGTGTCAGGCTGGCGGGTGTGGTGCGCGCCGACTGGATGGCAATTTGCGGCTGGCCAAAGACATAAGCCGTCGTGGCCGTGGGGATGGGTGTGTTGGTGGGAACGGGCGTGGGCGTCGGGCCAAAAATTTCCAGCGCGCCTTCCAGCACCTTGTTGGGACCATCCTGTGCGCCCAGGCCTACCTGGATGTTGTAGCGCCCCAGCGGCAAGCCGGGCGGTACGATGCCGGTCAATACCTCATTGTTGACATAAGTGGTGGCCAGTACGCCGTAGCCAACAATGCGAATGACGCTGCCGGGCGTGAAGCCGCCGCCGTAGACGGTGAGCGTGCCACCCGTTTCGGTCGAAATGCGCCCCGGCTCGATGGCGGTGATGACGATGGGTACGGCCGTTGGCGGCGGTGTGCTGCTCGGTGCAATGGTGACAGTGGGGGTGATGGTGAGGGTGGGCGTAATTTGTAGGGTGATACGGCCGTTCCCCACCAGCACCGGTTCAGCCGCCGGGGCCGCTGCCACCAGCCGCGGCAGCATCAGCGTCAGGCTGAGGGCTAAGGCGACAAATCCCAACACGGCAAAAATTGGTGAAGGGGTTTTAATCGCGGAAAGCGCGGAGCGTGCGGAGACAATTCTCTGTGTTCTCTGTGGCAAATTTCTAAGCTTGTTCATAGCGTCCTCGGATGTCTGCCAGAATACGGCCGTCCAAAATCTGCAGGTGCCGCGTGGT
This sequence comes from Chloroflexota bacterium, assembly GCA_963169155.1. Taxonomy (GTDB): domain Bacteria; phylum Chloroflexota; class Anaerolineae; order Promineifilales; family Promineifilaceae; genus Leptofilum. The sequence continues at coordinate 3,106 of CAUJGI010000136.1, read as the reverse complement.
GGCCGCCAGCAGCGATTGGTCGTGCGTCACCATGATGATGGTGCGCCCTTCCGCCTGGTTTAGCTGCTGCAAAATGCCGATCACTTCGCCGCCGGACTTGCTGTCCAGGTTGCCCGTTGGCTCATCGGCCAGGATGATGTCCGGGTTATTGACCAGGGAGCGGGCGATGGAAACGCGCTGCTGCTGCCCGCCGGAAAGCTCGGTGGGCCTGTGGTGAATGCGGTCCCCCAGCCCCACCATTTCCAGCGCATGTTTGGCCCGCTCGATGCGTTCGTGGGGCATCACGCGGGCAAATATCATCGGAAACTCCACATTTTGCAGGGCGGTCATGGTGGGGATGAGGTTAAACGATTGGAAAATGAAGCCGATCGATTTTTGCCGGTACTGCGCCAGGTGGTTTTCGTCCAGCGCGGCGATGTCTGTGCCATCGACCCAAATTTCGCCAGAGGTGGGCTGGTCCAGCCCGCCAATGAGGTAGAGCAAGGTCGATTTGCCGGAGCCGGAAGGGCCAACGATGCCCATAAAATCCCCCTGCGCGATGGCCACATCGACGCCGTCGAGGGCATGGACCGTTTCGGTGCCCATCTGGAAGTGGCGGTGCAGGTTTTGCACCTGGATAAAGCTGTGGTTCATCCGCCTAAAAATCCGCTGGCCAGGTTGGTGGAAACGGCCGTTCCCACCAGCCGCACCGCCATAAAAACCGTCCACACAATGAGCACCAGCCCAATCGATTTGCGCCGCGACAGTTTGGTAACGGCCGTAATGCCAATTACCAGCAGCGCCAGGTGCCAGAACAGGTAAAGATCGATCTGGCCCAGAAAGGTGTAGAGAACGGCCGTGCCGGTTGAAGGCAGCTCTACGGCAAACGGATTGCTGGTGTCTACGGCGGGCATCCCGGCAAACCCGGAAAGGCCCTGGTTGGCAATAAGCGTTTGGGTGGCCGTGATGTAAATGGCCTGCACAATGCTGCGCAGGGCATACGGCAGCCAGGCCCAAATGACCACCTGGAGCAGCTGCAAAAAGCTGCTGCTGCCTCCAACCATCGAAGCTAGCAGGTAAAGCGAACCACCCCAAAGCAGCCAGCTGATTACCCGGCCAAACGCGGCAAACACGGCGGGCAATACGGTGGTAAGGATAGGCGACGTGGCAATAGAAGCGGCCTGATCGGCATTGATGCCACCGGCTTCAAAGCCTGGCTGGTTTTCAAACTGTTCTTCGAGCTGTTGGCGGCTCAGTTGGGCGCTCACGGGGCCTTCAGCAATTGCGGGCAGCGTGACCAGAATGATGCCCACCAGGGCCATGAGGATCCAGGCGCGGCTGCGGCTGTCGCGTAAAGTGGCAAACGCCTGGCGGGGTTTGGCCAAAACGCCCCACACCATGCCAAAAAAGTTAGGGCTTTCGCTCGTAACGGGTGGTGAAGCTGTTGATTCCGTCATCCTTACCCTCCAGTAAAGACTGCCCACAGATTACACAGATGATGCAGATAAGATCAGCTGTGCAATCTGTGTTTTTCATTCATGGTGGTGTCCCACATGCCTGAAGTCGTCCAACAAACAATGAGATGATTCTATAAAATACGGCCGTTGGGCACAAACCCAATACGGGGCAGTCAGGCCAAACGTTCCAGGAAGTGGTGATAAAAATCATATCGCATTGGTGGGAAATGGTCTTGTGGGGGAACGGCCGTTTTGCTACGCTGAAGTTATTAACCACACTGGTTTCGAAAGCAAGCATCTGCTTGCAGGAGGCGAATGATGAAGGTCAAACATGCCTTAATTTTTGATGCTGTGGTTTTACTGGCCGTGGCCGTGGGCTGCTTTTTTAATATGGAATGGGTGCGCCAGATGTTTGGCATTGGTTTTGCCCCAGACAACATTTACCTGAGCCAGCTGTTGGGAGCGGCCGTTTTTGGCCTGGCCCTGCAAAACTGGCTGGTGCGTTCCGTGGAAAACCTGGAAAAACTGCGCATCATCATCCTGGCCAACTTCATTGGGCATGGTGGGGCCGCCATTGGGCTGCTAGCCAATAAGCTGAGCGGGCGGGGTGACACAACCGCCTGGCTGGCCATCGGCTACACCATCGTGGCGACGCTGGTTTTTGGCTACTTCCTGGACCGACCCCAGCTCAAAGCCAAACACGCCTAGCGAATAGCGTCTGTGATATCCCCCTTTCCCATTGGCTTCGGCTGCGGCACAAATGGTCCAATCTGCATTGGAGTTCTCCACGGTTTATAGACGGCCTGCCTACCACACGCCCGGCAGCAGGCGGTAGCGCACCTGCCGGGCATACGTCTGGTAACCATCCAATTCGGCCTGCAGGGTGGCATCTTCCCAGGCCGTGCGTACCACCAACAGGGCAGAAATGACCAGCGCTGGCAGCAGCGCCCACAGCGAATCCAGGAAAAAGGGCACGGCCAGGTAAGTAGCCAGGGCACCCGCATAACCAGGATGGCGCATCCAGCGGTAGGGGCCGCTGCTCACCACCTGGTGGTTGCGCTCGGTTTGAATGCGCACCATGCCAGAGAAAAACCGGTTCGCCATCAGGGCATACGAGCCAAGGACATAACCCGCCAGGATGATCAGCAGGGCCGCCAGCTTCACCGGCAGGCGGAAAGGTGCGCTCCAGCCAAACAGGGCATCCAGCCCGGTGACCAGAGGAATGAGGCCGCCGCCCAGGGCTACGGCTGGGGCCAGCCATTTGTCCCACGGTTTGGCGTCCGGCTGCTGGGCAAAGCGGGCCCGTTCGGCCAGCAGGTCGGGGTGCCGCCGGGCGGCCAACACGCGGCTGATGAAGAAGCCCAGGATGGAGATGGCGGCATAAGCCCAAGCTTCCCACCACTCCCAGTGCCAGGAGATGAGCAGCGGCAGCAGGGGAATGACAATGACAAAAAACAGCATTTGGGCCAGTACGGCCGTTGTTACTTTTGGTTTTGCTGGTTCCATGAGTGACCTCGCCGGGTTAATACGCTCGGTAATCGGTTATCGGTACTCCGTAATCGGTGAATGGTAATCCGTGATGGCTTACTGTTCACCGCTCACCGTTCACCGATTACTGTTCACCGTTCACCGCCCTGTGTTATGCCGAAAATGAGCCTGATAACCCATGA
>CAUJGI010000135.1 GCA_963169155.1 Chloroflexota bacterium | reverse complement strand
GGTGTGGCAGCTCAGGCATTCGGGTGGATTACCTTCAGAAGCCCAGGCGGTTAGAAAAGATTGCACGACGCTGGCGTGGCCGTGGGCGCTGTTTTCCCACTGGGTGTTCACCTCTTCGTGGCACTCGCCGCAGTCGTCGGCGCCGTAGACTGCCGGTTCGGTTTGTGCCTGGGTGGCGGTGAAGGTGAGAAGACCCATCAACAGTGCGAATGTCACTCCTATGATGATTCTCTTGAACATGTAGATGCTCCTTCAAAAAATTTATCAATCAGGTGGCAGCCAGGGAAAAGGGAAGGACTGCCTCTTGATAGGATTTAGTTTAGAGAAAGATGAGAGCGGCGTAAATTGGGCAGGGGGCGTATCTTGGCATGGGGTGTTTCCCCCATAAGGTGCTGGGGTGCTTTAGGGTGTTTTTTGTTTAAAGCCGGGTAATTGCAGCGTGGTGCGGGGCAGGGGGCGTAAACTGGGTGGGGAATGGGGTGTTTGCCCCATGAGGAAATGGCGCTGTTACCGAATAGACGGCCGTCCCCCCAGCCACTATGCTGTTCATATAAGTTATCAGCAGAATTGTTCCAAGCTTTGTTGCGACGACAATGCTGCCGGGAGGTCTAACATGAACATGCTAACAGCGATTGGTATTCTGCTCCTGCTTTTTGCAGCGAGATTTCTGCTCCCGATGGGGGTCATTTGGCTGATTGGGCGCCTGACGGGGCGCTTTACCCAGTTGAGCTAATGTTTTATTAGGTACTCAGCGGTCCCGCCGCCGACAGGGGTGGGTTATCAGGTAAAAGCGCCGCTGTCGGCGATTTGTTGGCAGCGGCGGCAGACCAGCATAAACAGGCCGTCAAAGGCCAGGGTGCCTGCACCGCAGCTTGGGCAGCTATCGCCCGGTTTAGGCTGCGGTTTTTTGCATACTGGCTTGTCTGGATTGTGCCACCAGAAACGGCCGTTACCTTCCTCTTCTTTGCTCCCCACTTTGTCTACAGCCATCTCCAGCTCCCTGAACCCGGTATGAGCAGTTGCGGCCACAACTGGCAGGCGGGCATCCTGCTTGGTATAATGCCGCGCTCTATGGTTATTTGCGCCTTGGCAATTATGCCATAGTTGTCCAAAAACGATGAGCGATTTACCGGATTTGCCCCAGGCGCCCGACGAGCGGCGCTGCCCTTCCTGCGACACGGTGGTTGCGGCCGATGCCACGGTTTGTTTGATGTGTGGTACCCGGCTGGAACCAATCATTGCCCCGCCCGCTAAAGCGCCAAAAGCGCCTGCTCCCAGGCCAGAATCCGCCGCTGCGCCACCCTTGCCTGAACCAGAAACAATTGCTGCGCCAACGGCCGTTCCCCCCGCATCCACCCCAGAAATTGCCACCTTCAAACGGGTTGCCCCAGCAGCCACAACGGCCGTTACCGACGCCCCTGAAGTGGTGCAATCAATGATGCGCGAGCGGCAAACGCCGTTGGTTTTGGCAATGACGGCCGTTTTTTTCGCCGTCATCGTGGTGGTGGGTGGCTTGTTTTTGCAGTACCAGGGCGATGAGGTGAGCATGATCATCGCGCCGTCCATCACGCCCATCCCGGCGACGATTACCTACACGCCCACCTGGACCCCGCTGCCCACCGAAACCGCTCCGCCCACGCAAACGCCCACAGTCACCTTCACCCCCGCGCCCACCGACACGCCGCGCCCACCGCGCTTCCACACCGTCAGCAGCGGCGATACGCTCATTGGCATTTCGCTGCTCTACCGCATTGCCCCCGAAGCCATTGCCGAGGCCAACGGGTTTGCCGCCAATTCCCAGGTGCAGCTCGACCAGCAGCTGGTCATCCCCTGGCCCACGCCCACGCCGCCGCTGCAAATCATTGCGGCGGACATCAACGGCGAGACGGTCATTGTGGACCCGACCGGCTGCGATTTGTACCAGGTGCAGGAGGGGGATTCGATTGTGGGCATTGCCAGCCGCTTTGGCGTGCCGTTTGAGCTGTTGTCGCAGGTTAACCGCATCGCGGATCCGTCGCTCTTGCAGCCGGGTGACCCCATCTGCATTCCTCAAGTTATCTACGGTCAATCGCTGCCACCCACGCCCGGGCCATCCCCCACACCATCGTCCACGCCGCCGCCACCTGGGCCGCAGCTGCTCTATCCCATTGCCGGCACCGTGGTGGATTCGGTGGACGAATCGATTCTGCTGCAGTGGACGGCCGTAAAACCCCTGGCCGAAGACGAAATGTACATGGTGGAATTAACCAATATGGACAATCTGGACGGGCTGCCTTATCGGGGTTTCACCCGCGATACCGCCTACCGCGTCTCCACTTCCTGGCGGCCTACCACGGTCGATTTTTTCCAGATGCGCTGGCGTGTGAGCATCGTGCAGGTCACGGGCACCCGGTCCGATGGCTTACCCATCTATACCTTCGGCGGCTCCAGCAGCGCCGATGCTTTTTTCAGCTGGCAAGGAGCTGTGCCCACCGCAACGCCAACCGCCACCCCCACACCAACCGCCACAGCCACACCTTAGTAATCATCTAAAACTGATTGCTGAGATTGGCCCAATCTTTAAGATTGGCCCAATCTGGAACGCGAAACTTTCGACGTCGGAGGTCCCCTTATGCGTTATTTCACACCCGCCGGGCGATTTACAGGTCTGGCCACCATTTTGTTTTTGCTTTTACTTTTGACGGCCTGTACATCTCGGGGGGAAACGGCCGTTTCCAACACCCCAACACCCTTGCCCGCTACCTTTACCCCGCTGCCCTCACCCACCACACCGGTACAGCCGACAACGGCCGTTAGCCAGACCCCAACCCCCGAAGCAGGCGAAGGACAGGTTGATCCCCCAGGCCAGGTCACCGAACAGCCAGAAGAAGCGATTTTAATCCGGGAACCTGGTCCTGGCTCCCGAATTGTTAACGGGGCGCTGCGTGTGGCCGGGGAAGCCGATCCCACCTTTGAGCAAAATCTGGTCATTCGTTTGCTGCTGGCCGATGGCACCGAACTGGCGCTGCTGCCCACCACCATTCAGGCCGACATTGGCGCACGGGGATCATTTGCGGTGGAGGTGCCCTTTGCCGTTAGCGGCGAGCAGCAGGCTTTTGTGCAGGTGTATGCCACAAGTGCCCGCGACGGCGGTGTCACCCATCTCTCTTCTGTGGGGCTAACCCTGGCCGATTCCGGTGATGAGCAAATTGTGCTTGTTGAGGCACACCCGGAGCGCATTCAAATCAGCCAGCCTGCGCTGGGCGACACCATCAGCGGCGGTATGGTCACCGTGGCTGGGACGGCGTTGGCCAGCTTTGAGCACACGTTGGTAGTTGAGGTGTTGGTCGAGGCGGGTGAAGTGCTTAACTCGCAGCCCATTATCGTCGCCGCGCCAGATTTGGGCCAGCCGGGTCCGTTCAGCCTGGCGCTGGCGTACGAGGTGGCCACCGCAATGCCCGGCCGGATTGTGGTTCGTGATCCTAGCCCGGCTTTTGGCGGTGATGTGCATCTGGCCAGTGTAGAGGTCACGTTAGAACCATAACCCTCCTGGCCACCCCATCACCTTGTCACTTTGTCACCTTGTCATTTCAGGAAGGGATTCCACGCCTTTTCCTGGCCAATGGTGGTGGTGGGGCCGTGACCGGAGAGAACGGCCGTTTCATCCGGCAGCACCAGCAGTTTGTCGCGAATGCTGCGCATCAGGGTGGGGTGGTCGCAGCCGGGGAAGTCGGTACGGCCGATGCTGCGCTGGAAAAGCACATCACCATCAAACACCACGTTGTGTTCGCGTACGTAAAAGCTCACGTGCCCCGGTGCGTGTCCTGGCGTAAAAAGCACTTCAAACTTCAGCTGGCCCACCGCGATGACATCCCCTTCGGCCAGTGTGTGGCTGGCGGTGGGTGGGGCGGGCAGCGTCATGTTGAAGCTGGCGGCCGCTTCGGGGGCGTGGGCCAGCATCTCTACCGCGTCGGGATGGATGTAGATGGGCGCGTTGGTCTCGGCCTTGAGCTCGGCCCGGCCGCCACCGTGGTCAATGTGGGCGTGGGTGAGCAGGATGTGGGTGCTGACGTAGCCGCGTTCGCTGGCCAGGGCAGCAATGCTGCGGCCGTTCCACGAGGGGTCGATAACGGCCGTTTCCATCGTCTCGGTGCAGGTGGCCAGGTAGCAGTTGGTTTGCAGGGGGCCAAGGGGAAGCTGGAGGATTTCAATCATAGTGTTTTATTATCCACAGATTACGCAGATTTCACAGATTCAGCTGACTGATTGATTGGTCCAATCTTCAAGATTGGACCAATCTCATAAACGGTTACTAATCAGGCGACACTGGTAAGCGGCTCGATCTGTAGATCTTACAGGCTTCGCGTAGCCATTTTAGTGGTGAAGATAGGGATAAAGCGCTGCGTGCGCCAGCCTAGATAGAGGATCTCGGCCAGGAGGGCCAGGCTGAGGGCTACCGCCGCGGTGGGCAAGCCGGGCCAACGCGCCGCCAATCCCAGCGCCAGTATAACCACGGTCACCACCATGTTGATCACCATCGCGAGGTTGACGGCCGTTGTTTTACGGCCGTTGATCAGCACCCCGCGCAGCCACATGCTCAGGACGGTTAGCACGGGAAAGGGGAGGAAGTAGATCAGGCTGCCCTGGGCCAGCGCGCCCACGTCGGCGGTCATGTCCTGAACGTCAAATAGATAAAATCGCGCCAGTGGGCTAAAGGTGAACAGAAGTATCGCCAGGGCCACCAGTCCGGCCAGCGTCAGCGCGAAGCGGCGGATGGGTTGGTAGGTGGCTGGCCCTTTGGTGAGGGCAATCACCGCCTCGGGCAGTGCCAGGGCGGCGGCGCGGGCCAGCAGCATGATCTGGAAAATAACCGGCCAGGCGGCTAATGATTCGGTGGGGCGCTCCAGCCGGGCCAGGCTAAAGGCGACCAGCGGCTGAACGAGCAAGACCATGACGGCCGTTCCCGCCAGCGGCAGGTGAAACCAGAACAGCTCGCGGTAGGTGAGCGGCGTTCCGTCACTTCGACCGTGGGGAGCCAGTTCGTTTTGCAGCAGCGGGCGGATGGCTACGGTGGCGTACAGCGCCTCGGCAATGACCCCGGCCATGAGGGCGGTGGCCCCATTGACCACGCCGGGCCAGCTGGTGAGCGTGGCCAGACCAATGACCGTCCCGCCAGAGGCCAGCAGGCGAACGGCCGTCCCCCAGGCGATTTTGCGGGTCTGGTTGAAGTGAATCATCACCCCCTGCAAAAAGCGCCGCCAGGCAATAGCGGCCGTCCAGAAGATCATGATTTGCAGGCCGGGCTGCACCCAGTCGGCAATTTCGTCCGGCGTGCCCAACCACTGCCGCACGACCAGGTCAAACGCGGGCGTGAAGGCGATGAGGATGGAAACGGCCGTGAGCAAAACTATCCAGTGCAGCGTAAAGCGGCGCACCAACAGGTACGAGGCGCGGTCTTTCACCAGAGCAGTGGAAGTAGCCAAAATGTTGATGACAGGGCTTTCGATGGTGACCGCCAGGCTGACGGCAATGCCCTGGGCGGCCAGCATGATGACTTCGTTGGGCAGCCGGTTAATTGCCGCGCTGACGATGGGGCCTTCGGCGGTCATCAGCAGCCAGCTGGCAAACAAGGGCAGCCAGAACCAAAAAATGTCGCGTTGTTTCATGAAAATTCCAGTTATTTTGTAGGGGGATAAGCCACAGCTTTTTGGGCCGCCAGCGCCGCAATTTGGGCGGAGGTGTAGCCCAGGGTGGCCAAGATTTCTTGGGTG
>CAUJGI010000134.1 GCA_963169155.1 Chloroflexota bacterium | reverse complement strand
GCGTGGCTGAAGCTGGCCTCGTAGGGCGTCTGAGCCTGCACGCGCCAGGCGTCGATGAGCAGGCTGCCATCGACATAAACCCGCACGCCATCATCGGCGGAGACCGAAAGGGTGTAGGTGCCGGGGTTCAGATTAAATGTCTGTGACCAGCGCGCCGAGAAGCGGTCACTGCTTACCACGTTCGGCGCGGGCGATGTACGGCCCCAGTTGAAGTTGAGGCCCACTTCACCACGTGTCAGCACCGGCGGGTCAGACAGGGCGGTGTTGTTGTAATACTCAGCCTGCCAGGCACCCTGGGAAGGATTGGTGGGCGGTGTAGGCCCAGCGGCGACCTGGCTCCAGGAGAGCTGCGCCACAGCCACGCCACCCGCTTCAAAGTATTCCAGGCGTACCGGCACCAAATTATCGGTGATGTCGACAACGGCCGTAAAATTCGTGGCCGCCTGGCTGCGCCATTCATCAATGACCAGCTGGTTGTCTACCCAAAGGCGAACGCCGTCATCGGCCGTGGCGGTGAATTGGTACCGTCCCACGCTCAGGGCCAATTCCTGCGTCCATCTGGCCGAAAAGGCTTCCGGATCTACCTGAGGCACCGGGGCACCGACGGTGTTCATGTCGATGGTGGCCTCATTGCGCACGGCCACCGGCGCGCCGCTCAGCGTGGTGTTGTTGTAGTAACGCGCTTCCCAACTGCCTTGCGGGCTGCTCAGCTGTTCCCAGTCTAGCTGGGCCACAGCCTGGCCACCCGCTTCGTAATACGCCACCCGTACCTGGTGCGAGCCAGCCTGGAGGTAAATGTCGCCGGTGACGGTGTGGACCTGGCTGTCGGTCCAGGAATCGATGACCGGTACGCCATTCACCCAGACGCGCATACCGTCATCCATAGTAGCCGTAAAGCGGTAATTCCCTGCCCCAAGCTGGACATCTTGAATCCATTCGGCGGAGAAATTTTCATTGTCAACGATGGGGTGTGGGCTGCCATCGCCCCAGTCGTAGTTGATAGCTGTTTCTGTTTGCTGTAAAGCCGGGGTGCCGGTGAGCGTTAGGTTGTTCCAGTAGCGGGCCTGCCAGGTGCCAGCCTGGGCCGCGATTGGCGGTGAGGCAGCGGCAAACAGGATGAATCCCAGAACGGCCGTCAGGCCTATCCAGAACCATCTTTTACCTTTGAAGCGGTTCATTTTGTTTAATCCTTGTGGTATTTTGTCGTTTATGTATGGGTGCGATTTTGGGGGAATAAGATAGCAAATAGATACGGCCGTCCCCCGCCTATCACGACACCCAACAGGCACACTCAGCCGAATTTGACTTGCTATTCGCTGTTTTTAGCCTATCAGGCGGTAAAGAAGGGCTGTATATATCGAGGTATAAAAAAAGGGCACACATTGTGTACCCTTTGGGGGAGTGAGGAAACCCCCACCCTGGCCCTCCCCCTGGGAGGGGGAGGGAATTTGGTTGGGGTGAGGGTGTTTACAACGAGGCCAACCGCTCCGACAGCTCGGCCTGGCTGGCTTGCAGGTTGGCCAGCTTGGCGCGCTCTTTTTGCACAACGGCTTCGGGCGCTTTTTGGGCAAAGGGACTGTTGAGCAAGCCGCTTACCCGCTTGATTTGCTGTTCCAGATCGGCCAGCTCTTTGCTGAGGCGTTCGCGCTCTTTGTCTAAATCTACCATACCCGCTAACGGCAGGTAGGCCGTGATTTCACCCAGCGACACGGTGATGGCCTGCGCGGGCGGAACGGCCGTTTCCGCCACCACCAGTTCATTTTCATCCAGCCGCGCCAGGAAGCAGAGGATGGATTTCTGTTGGTTGATGAAGACTGTTTTGTCGCCGGTGGCGAGAACGGCCGTTATCCACTTGCCCGGCTCCACGTTGTTGTCCGCCCGCGCGGCGCGGATGGCGCGCACCAGGTCGCGCAGCCGCTCAAAATCGGCCGTGGCCGCCGGGTACTTCTCGCCCGCCGCTGGCCAGTCGGCGATGATGAGGGCCTCGGCCCAACACTCCGCTGGGGCAATGCCCAGATCGGCCGTCTCAAACGCTTGCTTGAGCTGCTGCCACGTCTCTTCGGTGACGTAGGGGATGTAGGGATGCAGCAGCCGCAGGCAGTTGTCCAGCACCTCGCGCAAAACGGACAAAGTCGTCCAGGCGCGCGCGCCGCCCTCGCGGAGCTGCACCTTGGCCAGCTCCACGTACCAGTCGGCAAAGTCGCCCCAGAGGAAGTCGTACACCTGCCGCCCCGCCTCACCGAAGTTGTAGCTGTCGAGCAGGCGATCGGCCGTTTCCGTCACGTCGCTGAGCCGGGTCAAAATCCACTGGTCGGCGGCGGTGTAACTGGGTGAATCGGTGGCGTCCACCTTTTTTGCTTTGTCCAGATTGGCGGTGATGAAGCGGGCGGTGTTCCAGATTTTGTTGGCGAAGTTGCGATTGCTCTCCACTTTGGACAGCGCCAGGTTCAAATCGTTGCCGGGGGTGCCACTGGTGAGCAGGGTAAAGCGCAGGGCGTCGGTGCCCAGTTCGCCCATCACCTCCAGCGGGTCGGTGACGTTGCCGTAGGATTTGGACATTTTACGGCCGTGTTCATCCCGCACCAGCCCGTGCAAATAGACGGTGTGGAACGGTATGTCGTTGGTGAACAGCAAACCAGACATCACCATGCGCGCCACCCAGAACAACACAATGTCGTACCCCGTTTCCATCACGTCGGTGGGGTAAAAACGCTGCAAATCGGGCGTATTTTCCGGCCAGCCCAGGGTGGAGAAGGGCCACAGGCCGCTGCTGAACCAGGTGTCCAACACGTCCGGGTCCTGGGTGAGGCTGATGTTGTCGCCGTATTTTTCCTTGGCCTGGGTCAGCGCTTCTTCTTCGCTGTGCGCCACAATCACCTTGTCCGGATCGTCGTTGACGTACCAGGCGGGGATGCGGTGCCCCCACCACAGCTGGCGGCTGATGCACCAGGGCTCGATGTTCTCCAGCCAGTTGAAGTAGGTCTTCTCGTGGGCCTCGGGCAGGATGCGGGTGCGCCCCTCGCGCACGGCGGCGATCGCCGGGCCG
>CAUJGI010000133.1 GCA_963169155.1 Chloroflexota bacterium | reverse complement strand
GGGTGAGGGTGATTACTCGATTTAAAACTTAAACTACAAAAAGAGTGGCCCAATCTCGGTAAATGGTCATTAAGGCGTGGGCTTTTCCAATACCTCACGCACTTTGGAAGCCAGTGCGCTACGCGAAAATGGTTTGGAGAGGAAGTTCATTTCCGCCATCAGCACACCATGGCGCATCACGGCATCATCCATGTAACCAGACATGAACAGCACCCTCATCTGCGGGCGATGCGCGTGGAGTTCTTCGGCCAGTTTACGGCCGCTTTTTTGCGGCAGCACCACGTCGGTCAACAGCAAATCAATGGTGTCGGGGTGTTCGGCCGCCAGGGCCAGCGCCGAACTGCCATCCTCTGCCTCCAGAATGGTGTAGCCAATCTCTTCCAGCGTCAGCCGCACCAGGTGGCGCAGCGCCGCTTCATCTTCGACCAGCAGAATCGTCTCGTGCCCGGGTAGAGGAACGGCCGTTGGCCCCACCTCCGCCAGATCGGTCACCACATTCTCGCTGGCAGGCAGATAAATTTTGAACGTGGTGCCCTGCCCCGGTTCGCTGTACACGTAAATCGTGCCACCGCTTTGCTTGACAATGCCATGCACTGTGGCCAGACCCAGCCCCGTCCCTTTGCCGGGTTCCTTGGTGGTAAAAAACGGTTCGAAAACTTGCCGCCGCGTCACTTCGTTCATGCCATGCCCGGTGTCGGTGATGGCCAGCATGACCACCGGACCGCGCAGTGCATCCTGGTGGAAGGTCAGGGTGGTTTCATCCAGAATGAGATTTTGCGTTTCAATGGTGACCATGCCACCAGTGGCCATGGCGTCGCGGGCATTGATGACCAGGTTCATGATGACCTGCTCCAGCTGCCCCGGATCGGCCGTGACGGGCCACAAACCAGGCTGCAAATCGGTGGAAAGCGTAATGTCCTCACCAATAAGACGCGCCAGCATCTTTTCCAGGTTGGTCACCAACTCGTTCATATCCAGCACCACGGGCTGCAACATCTGCTTGCGGCTAAAGGCCAACAGCTGGCGCGTCAGGTGGGTGGCGCGATCCACCGCCTGGCGAATCTGCTCCAGCTTAGGCAGCAGCGGATCATCCTTCGACATACGATAGCGCATGAGATCGCCGTAGAGCTTGATGACGGCCAGCTGGTTGTTGAAGTCGTGGGCCACACCTCCGGCCAAACGGCCGATACTTTCCATCTTTTGCGCCTGCCGCAGCTGCTCCTCTAGCAGCAGCTGTTGATCGGCCGCCTTTTTCCGCTCGGTGATGTCGCGCACTACCAAAACCGAACCCAAAATCTCACTTGTGTCCCAAATGGGCGTGCAGGTGTAATCGACCGACACCGACTGGCCATCGCGACGCCAGTAAGTGTCTTCATCATTTTGAAACTGCTGCCCGCTGCGGACAGAAAGCTGAATGCCACATTCTTCCGGGGGAAACGGCGTGCCATCTGGCCGGGTATGGTGGAAAACGGTGTGGGCATCTTTGCCCAGCAGGTCTTCTGGTTCCCACCCCATCATGTGGGCCATGGCAGGATTGATGAAGGTAATACGGCCGTCAACATCCGCCCCATAAATGCCTTCACCAGCCGAATTAAGAATCATCTCCATGCGCCGATTGAGCTGTTCAATCGTCGCTTCCGCCCGCTTACCTTCGGTGATATCCTGCACCAGACCAACCACCTTGATCAACTGGCCGGTGCGCTCATCCATCATCGGTTTTACCTGATCAAAAATGGTGCGAATGGAACCATCGGGCCAAACCACCCGGTATTCCCAGCTGGTTTCCTTACGCTCCGCGATTCCCTCCTGAAACACCTGACGAACCGCAGCCACATCGTCTGGATGCACCATCGAATAAAAATCATCAACCGACACGGGGCCGAAACCCGGCTCCAGGCCAAAAATGCGGTAACATTCGTCAGACCAGATGTGCGAGCTGATGATTGAGCCATCGGGCGCCACACGAAGTTCCCAACTGCCGGAATGGGTAATCGCCTGCGCTGTGGCCATGTTGTCGGCCATCTCCTTTAAGGCCATTTCTAGCTGCTTGCGGTCGGTAATGTCGAAGGCCAGGGTGAGCGCTAACACTTCAGTGCCAATTTCGATAGATTCTACGGAGTAGAGCACATGGCGCAGCTCGCCAGATCTGTTGTGCACCTCAATTTCGGCTTCGTGCAGGCGCCCACCTTCTTCCATCATGCGCCGCCGCAAATTGTCGCGCTGCGCCTGGGTAAAGATGCCAAATTCGGTAGCGTCATGGCCGATGAGTTCTTGCCGCGTATACCCGGAAAGCTGCTCGTAACTGGCATTGACGTCAACAAGACGGCCGTCTTGCCGGGTGAGTGACAGGGCCGCTGGACTGAGCTGGAAGGCGGTAGAGAAGCGCGCCTCGGACTGGCGCAGGGCCTCCTCGGCCCACTTACGCTCGGTCATGTCCACCGAGAGAATAAAAAGTCCTTCGGGCACGGGCTGCACGCTGAGGTTGAACCAGGCGTAGGAGCCATCTTCATAGGCAAATTTGTTTTCGAACAACTCGGCGGTGCGCTCGGCCATGCAGCGGCGCAGCACGGCAAACATTTCGGTCTCGTCAATGCCGGGGAACACCTCCATCATGGTTCGGCCCAGCATCTCTTCCTTGCGTCGGTGGGTGCTGGCCACGACGCTGGCGTTCAGGTACAGATACCGCCAGTCAAAACTGATGATCTGGCAGCCCTCCAGCATGTTTTCCAGGGCGGTATGGTACTGTTCTTCGCTGGCGCGCAGGGCTTGCTCCGCCGCCTTGCGCACGGTGATATCTTGCACATAGCCAATGACGGCCGTCGGACGGCCGTTTTCGTCATAAATTAACCGGCTTTCTTGCCATACCACTGGCTCTGTGCCGTCGGGCAGTACCAGGCGATACTCCAACGACGTCGGCCGCGGCTGCTTAAACATTTTGGCAGCCGCTTCATATGCCTTCTCCCAATCATCGGGATGAAGGCGCTCTTTCATCACACGGGCAATGTCCCCTGCAAAAGCAGATTTTTCAATCCGGTAAACCTGGAACATGCCATCGGACCAGGTGAATTTCTGTGTAACCATATCCCATTTGAAGCTGCCCATTTTGGCAACTGACTCGGCTTCGGCCAGCAGCTCTTGCAGCTCATCAATGGCCGCCTCGGTGCGTTTACGCTCGGTAATATCCTGGACATACCCAACCAGAGCACTAGGCTTCCCGGCCTCATCACGCAGCAGGCGGCCTTCAGCCCACACCGTGCGGACGTCGCCATCGGGCAGCACAATGCGGTATTCCAGCGGGATTGGCTGGTGCTGCTGCAACACCGACAGATTGGACTGGTTGACCCTTGCCAGATCATCAGGATGGATACGCAGGCGAATCATACGCTCCACGTCGCCATCAAAAGTCTCCGGATCCACCCCAAAAAGGACAAACATCTGGTCCGACCAGGTCACTTTTTGCGTTTCCAGGTCCCAGCGCCAGCTGCCCATGTTGGCCACAGCTTCTGCCTCAGAGAGGATGGCTTGCAAGCTCTTTATTGCTTCTTCAGCATCTTTGCGTATGGTAATGTCTTCGGAAAAGACCACAATGCCGCCAACGGTGTTTTCGGCTGTGTACCAGGGGCGCACCTCCCACCGCAGCCATTGGATACGGCCGTCTTGCCGCACAAATTTATCCTCGTCAGCGGTAATCACCTCGCCCGCCATGCCGCGCTGGTGTACCGCTTTCCACCAGTCGGGAATTTCGGGAAATATGTCGTAGTGCGACCGACCAGTCACGTTGTCTATGGCATAATCCGTTAGCCAGCGGCGGCTGGCAGCCAGGTAACCCATTCCACGGTCAAACATCGCCAGGGCGACCGGGGCATGGTCAATAAACAGGCGTAACCTTTCTTCACTTTCTTGCAGAGCCGTCTCGGCCAACTTGCGTTGGGTTACGTCAAAAGCAGCACTGGTTGCCCCGACGATCTCGCCCCTCGGACCGCGCAGTGGTTCAATGGTGAATTCATAAGTATGCCAACCATTGCTGCGAGCAAAGGTCAGCTCAGCCTGCACCATTTCGCCCGTCTGGATCACCTGCTGCTTGAGGAGCATCAACTGTTTGGCGCTTTCGGAATCGTCCAGCTCATCGTCCCGCTTGCCTATAACCTGCGACATATCAAAATCAGAATGCGGGTTGTAAATCCATTGATACCGCAGCTCTTTATCCACCTGTGCCGGGACAAAGTTGGAGTTCTTTACCGCAACCTGGAACCGCTCTTCTGAAGCCAGCAGGGCAGCTTCGGCCTGTACCCGCGTGGTAATGTCGCGCATGATTGCGGTGAAAAGATTTTTGTCACCAACCGTCACTTGAGAAATGGACACTTCAACAGGGAATTCCTCGCCATTGGCGCGCAATCCCCGCAGGGCACGCTGCCCTCCCCCCATTGCGTGAGTGGGTTTACCGCTATCGCCAAAGCCCAGCACGTGAGAGCGGTGGCCCTGACGAAAGCGTTCTGGTAGGAGGATGTCATGGGGCTGGCCAATAGCTTCCTCGGCCGTATAGCCAAACATTTGCTGGGCGGCGGCGTTAAACAACACAATGCGCTGCGCTTCGTCCAGGCATACAATGGCATCCATGGCTGATTCAATCATCCCGGCAAGCCTGGCTTCACTTTCACGCAAGGCTGTTTCGGCCGTTTTGCGCCCGGTAATGTCCAGAATACTCAAAGAAACACCGGTAATTTTGCCCTCGGCTGTGGCTACCGGACTAACATGAATTTCGTACCAAAACTGGCTGCCGGCTGCCTGATTTTGCACTTGATGACTGCTGCTCTCGCCCTGAAGGGCCAGGTCAAAAGCCGCGGCAAAACCTCTCCACTGCACTGAGGGGAACCATGCTTCGACGTGTTGGCCCGCTTGAAACGGCCGTTTCCCATGCTTGGCCACCAGATCCGCCGCCACCGAATTCATGGCCAGGACCCGCCGTTCGCTATCCAGCAAAACAAACCCTTGCAGACTATTATTGAAAATGGCCTGGAGACTGGCTTCTGTTTGGCGCAGCGCTTCGCGAGACTGGGACAGCTCGGTGACATCAATCGAGGTGCCTTCATACGTCACCACCCCCTGGCTGTCCACCACTTTTTGGGCCGATATCAGCACATCAAAAGTAGAACCATCTTTACGCAGCGCAGTAAACTCCATCGTGGACTCACCGTGCGCCTCCAGATTGCGGATAATTCGCTCCGGCACCGACGGATCGGCACAATGGCCCCCTGGCGATGTGCCCAAAATCTCCTCCAAAAAGTCGTAGCCCCACATCTTCAGGTAAGCGGGATTGGCATAGAGAAAGTGGCCATCGGCGCTGACCACATCAAACCCGTAAGGGGCATGGGCCAAAATATCTGCCTTGTGGTGCAGCGCCTGGGGCATGAAAGAGTGGCTGCCCGCGCTCGCCGCAGTTGTCGTGACGATGAGGAGTTTACGGCCGTTTCCCAGCGGCTTCTGCACCAGGGTAGTGGGCTGGGCACGGCCGTTTAATTCCCATAAACGGCCGTCCTGTCGCCGCAGGTCGGCCAGTGCAGCCCCCTGCAGCGCCTCAGCCGAACATCCTGCCAGCAGGCAGGCAGCCGTGTTGGCTTCCAGAATGCGCTCATTTTCATCCACCACAAACATAGGTTGCTCAGCCGCTTCATAAAGCGCGTGGGTGATTTCTTGAAAATAAGGGAACTGCGGAAACGGTGTGGAGTGGGCATTCGGTAATTGGCCCATAATATTCCTCTAAGGCGAATTCCGAGAAATAATCGGGTGAAAATTCGATCTGTTTCGGAATTCGCTTGAGGCATTTTCGGCTTGAAGGCTTATTTTTAATTCCGAAAATGCCTAATCTGTTCGCTGTGGCGCCAAATCAACCAAAAGGTTATAGAAAAATCCTACCGCACAAACTGGAAAACGGTTCACACGATGCGTCCCAAGAAAACCAAACAAGTCGATTATAAAATAATCATAAACAATCCTCAAGCGCAATTGTCACCTAACTGGGCCGGGCAGGGGGGAAATTATCTTCATCCGGAGCGGCAATGTCTTTTGTCACTTGCCGCCCGCTTGTTGCGGCACCTACCATGCGGTCATGGGTTATCAGGCTCATTTTCGTCATGGCGCAGGGCGGTGAACGGTGAACAGTAATCGGTAAAGGGTGAGCGGTGAACAGTAAGCCATCACGAATTGGCGTTCACCGATTACGGAGTACCGATAACCGATTACCGGGCGTATTAAC
>CAUJGI010000132.1 GCA_963169155.1 Chloroflexota bacterium | reverse complement strand
GAGGCATTACGCCTGTTCATACGCCTGGCGCAGCCAGCCGATGAGCTCGTCGTTCACCTCGTCGGCGGAGCTGAGGCGGACGCGATGGCTGACCATGCTGGTGAAGCTGCCGGACGGTTCAAGACGGCCGTCGGCATTCACGCCAGCCAAATTAATGCCCACGTCGACACGCGTTTTGGTGGTTGGCTGCACCAGGCCAAACTGCTTGTTCCGCCGCAGGCTGACGTACGCGTTTTTGGGGGCAAGCTGAACGTCGTCGCCAAATTCGTTGATGGCGGCAACAAGCGCATCGTAAATGGGACGCAATGATTCCTTGCCGCTGTACTGCTTTTCGACCAGATCCTCGTCGTTTTGCAGGATAGCGGCCGTTTCCCGCGCGTAGGCGGCAACCAGGTTGGCAAACCCATGTGTAAAACCATGTTCTGTCTTGAGAAATTTCACCATCTGGCCATGTTTTTCCAGCCCACTGGCGCGTGTTATGACAATCCATTCATCCAGCGACTTGCCGGTGTTCTTTGCCAGATTTTCAATCATTGTTTGCGTGGCTGCGTCAACTTTGTCGGTCATTTTGTTCTCCTTGGTAGTGGGTCGGATTGTCAATCCGACCTACGGTTAAATTCGGCCAAGCGCCGCCGCAAAAACCGCTTCTCCACCGCGTTTTGGCACAAATCCAGGGCGGTGGTGTAGGCGTCGTGGGCCTCGTCGCGGAAGCCAGCACGGCGCAGCAGGTCGGCGCGGGCCGCGTGGAAGAGGTGGTAATGGTCCAGGGTACCCGCTTTGGCCAATTCGTCAAGCAGGGCCAGGCCGCGCATGGGGCCTTCGGCCATGGCCACGGCGACGGCCCAGTTCAGGCGCACCACCGGGGATTCGGTGTACTGCTGCAATGCTTCATACAGCGCGGCGATTTGCGGCCAGTCGGTTTCTGGCGGGGCGGCGGCCTGGTCGTGCAAGGCGGCAATGGCGGCTTGAATCTGGTAGGGGCCGGGCTGTTTCATCTGGAGGGCGTGTTCGAGAACGGCCGTTCCCACCCCAATCTGCGCCTTCTCCCACAAAGCGCGGTCCTGCTCCTCCAGCAAAATCAGCTCGCCGCTCTGGCCAAGGCGCGCCGGACGCCGCGCATCGTGCAGCAGCATGAGCGCCAGCAGGCCCAGCGCCTCGGCGTCTTCGTCCAGGTCTGGTTCCTCAGCCAGCAGCTCATTCAAAATGCGCGTCAGGCGAATCGCCTCGCTGCTCAGCTCCTGACGAATGAGCGCGTCGCCGCTGCTGGCGTTGTACCCTTCGTTGAAGATGAGGTAGAGCGTGGTGAGCACGGCGTTGAGCCGCTCGGGCAGGAGGTCGGTGGGGGGCACGCGGTAGGGGATGCCCGCCTGCTGAATTTTGCGCTTGGCCCGCACCAGGCGCTGGGCCATGGTGGGGAGGGGGACGAGGAAGGCATTGGCAATTTCGGCCGTTTCCAGCCCGCCCAGGGTGCGCAGGGTGAGCGCTACCTGGGCTTCCAGCGCCAGAGCCGGATGGCAGCAAGTGAAAATTAGCTTGAGGCGTTCGTCGGGGATGCTGTCCATGTCAACGTCATCCGGTTCATCAAGAGGTTGGGTTAGCTGAACTAGCAGCGGCTGCTTTCTCTCCAGGTTTTTGCGGCGGCGCAGGCGGTCGATGGCCCGGTTGCGGGCGGTGGTGGTAATCCAGGCACCGGGGTTTTGCGGACGGCCGTCACGCGGCCACTTCTCCAGGGCAATGATGAGCGCATCCTGGAAAGAGTCTTCGGCCAGGTCAAAATCGCCCAGGCTGCTGATCAGCGCCGCCAGCACCCGGCCCGCTTCTTCACGAAACGTCCGCTCAATCGTCTGCTGAATCGCTTCCATAAAAACCCTATCCGCAGATGACACAGATTACGCAGATTTGGTTTGTCTCCAGGCTTAAAATCTGCGTAATCGGCGAAATCTGTGGGTTTTCCTTCTAAAATTCGATGACGGGGCGCACTTCGACCGAGCCGGTGGACATCGGCAGTTTAGCAGCCATTTCCAGCGCCTCTGCTTCGCTCTGACAGTGAATGATGTAGAAGCCGCCGAGCTGTTCCTTGGTTTCAGCAAACGGGCCATCGGTGGTGAGGGTGGGTTGGGCATTTTCAAACCGGACAGTTTTGGCCGCGGCCACTGGCTGCAATGCTTCGCCGATGGGGTTCATGCCTCTTTCGACAGCTTCTTTGGTGAAGGCATTGTGGGCCTCCATGATTGCCTGCCACGCTTCCGGGGTAATGTTTTCGCCTAATTTCTCATCGCCGTAAAGTAACAACATGTATCGCATGACTTTCTCCTTTTTAGTGTGTATGTTGGAAGCAGAAACGTGAAACGTGATTTCTTAGTTACGCTCCACGTTTCACGCTTCAAATTCCCAGATGGGCCGAACTTCAATGCTGCCATCGCGCGCGCCGGGGAGCTTGGCCGCCCACTGAATGGCTTCATCCAAATTTTCGCAGTTGAGCAGATAGTAGCCGCCCAGCTGCTCCTTGGTTTCAGCGAACGGGCCGTCGGTGCTGCTGATCTGGCCATGGCGCAAGCGCACGGTGGTGGCGGCGGTGGTGGGGTGCAGCGCTTCACCCGCCACCATGACGCCTGCCTGGCGCACTTCATTGGTAAAGGCGAAGTATTCACCCATGTTGGCTTCTTGTGCTTCGGGGGCTCTTTGGGCGTCTTGCTGCTCGCTGGTGTAAATCATCAGTAAGTATTTCATGGTTTTGTCTCCTTGTTTGAGTGGATGGTTACGGCCGTTTT
>CAUJGI010000131.1 GCA_963169155.1 Chloroflexota bacterium | reverse complement strand
GTGCACCGAATCATGCAGCGCCCCGGCATCGACGGTCAGCGAGACGGTATCGCCGTTGGGGAAGGTGTAGCTGAGACCTTCCTGACTGTGGCACGACAAACAGTAGCTGTTGTCTACCTGCTGCGTAAAAAGGCCGTCGCGGATAATTTCCGTCAGGGCGCTGGCTTCCACCAGGGGCACTTCTTCAGCAAAATGGCACTCCACGCAGGTGTCGGTGCCCTGGCCCGCCTGCCACTGTTCGACGGTGAGCACGTCATGCGCGCCGTGACAGTCGGTGCAGGCCACCGGATTTTCTGCTTCTGGGCCAGGGTGGCTGGTGATGTGAGGCTGCACGTGGCAGGTTTCGCAGTTGGCCGACTGCGTTAGTTCAAATTCGCGCAGCGTGTCGGCGGTGACAGGGGCGTGCGGCTGCTGGTAATTGTTGATGGGTTGGTGGCAGCTGGCGCAGGCCAGGGGATCTTCGGTGTTGGCTGGTCCGTGTGCCGAGCTGGCCAACACTGCCAGGTCCACGTGGGCCGAGACGGTTTCGCCCGAAGGGAATTCCACGACCGCGTCGGTGTCCTGGTGGCACAGGCGGCAGGCGGTGTCGTCGGCAATTTGGCTGTGGGGCAGCACGGCCGTTTCCGGTTGAACAAACTCTGTAATGGGCGGGTGGGCCTGGATAACGGCCATCATGTCCGATTGCGGCGCGGCTTGCAGCGGCAGCACATAAATCGCTACCAAACAGGCCAGCGCGGCACATACCGTGCCCCAAATGACGCGACGTTTGTTACTCAACTGTTCCAACGTAGCCTCCAATGGACATCAAGCTAGCTTTGTGACGGAGATTGGTCCAATCTCAAAGATTGGACCAATTTGAAAACTAAGGTGCTTCTTCTGATTCAACAGGTATTTCTTCATCAGGTACGGCCGTTTCTGCTTCTGGCTGGGGCGGGGTGTGATACCCAACCGCCAGCGACAGGAGCTGTTCGTCCGAAACTTCTACGCCACGGCCGTCTGGGTTGTGGCAGGAGCGGCAGGCGTAGTTCAGCGAGATCGGCGACAGCATTGTGCCATCCTCGCTAAACTGCTCAATTTGAGTGGGGTTGATGAGCATCACGTGCGAGCGCACATCGCCGGTAAACATAGCGGAATCACTCGCCGCATTTTCGATCAGACGCGGCATGTGGCAGTCGATGCAGTCAACGCCGCCAATGTCGTTGTGACCGGCCTCGTATTGGGCTTCAGCAAAGTGGCACTCTTCACAGTTCATGCGGACGGTGGGCAGGTCTGCTTCGCGCAGCTGCACCACGCCGGTGTGCGGATCGTGGCAGGTGACACAATCCAGCACTAAATGTTTGCTCTGGTACAGATCTTCGTACTCACCATGATGCTGGATGAAGCCATCGGCGGTGTTGATTTCCGCCACCACGCCGCGCGCATGGCAGGCGGCACAAGATTCCGCATCACGATCGATGCTGGCGCGGACTACAATGGGGTTTTCGGCGTGTTCACTGCCCGCGCTGTGACATTCTTCACATTGAATGCCGCTAAAGGCCCAGGAACCGACCATGCCATCCAGGCCGTCCTGGTTGCCAATGGGGCTGAAGCCGGTGGTGTGGCAGGTGCCGCAGTCGTAGGGAACCTCTTCGCCAGTATGGTAGCCTTCCCACGCATCGCCTAAATCCAACACCTCGTTGGGCAGGTTGTACTGGGTGGTGGCATTTTCGTCAGCGCCGGTGATGATGTAGCCGTCCTGGTCGACAAACAGGGCTTTCCAGTTGTAGCCGCCAATTACGTAGCTGATGTCGTCCCAGGTGTAGCCATCCGGCGGATCGTTCACTTCAGAGAACGGGTATTCGGGAGCTTCGCCATTCACCACGGCGTTGAGCTGGTAAGGGTGGCCGCTGAGGCTAAAGGCGTCGTAGATTTCCTCGTGGCATTCGGCGCACGCTTCACTGCCGATGTACGTCGGCTGCGTGTAGCTAAGGCCATCTAAACCGGAAGGTCCGGGCACGCCTTGTACACCCTGTGCTCCGGAAGGGCCGGGCACCCCTTGCGCGCCAGCCGGTCCTTGTGGTCCTTCTGGGCCAGGGTCTCCGGCACAGGCGCTCATGACCATGACAACGGCCGTCATGAGCAGCATTACTAAGAACCCTTGCTTGCGGTGCATAACGCCTCCTATCTGTCCCCTTGCCTTATAGAAACAGGATCCAATCAATTGCATTTCATTATAATATAAGTATTTCTTATTTTTGATTAATGTTTTAACTTATTATAGCGGGGAAATTGGTCAGACCATAATGACAAATGTCACTCACCCTTAAGACAGAAGTGTTCGCAATCGTCCCCACCTCTGGTAATGATAAGGTATTCTTATTCTTTGGCAAGGCTTCAAACGGTAAAAAATTTTATGGTTTTTTGGAGTCTGTTCAGTATGTGCTGTTTGGTGGGCAGAAAATGGTGGATTGCCACGGTTTTTGTGAGCAGTTTTGGGGACGGCCGTTTCTCGTTAAATTCGCCAAAATAAGGTATAATTTCTCCTGATTTTGCACCGAAAAACTATATATTTTGCCACCACATTTGGGGTGGTTTTTTTTGCTTAATTACTCCTTGGGTTGTGTAATTCGGATTAGGTAGTAGCCAGTCCATTCATTCAACTATTCAATTGCTCAGTGACCCGATTTTCAATGACCTGTAAAAAAAGCCTTGTTTGACAACAAGCCACTTGTAAAACCTCTTTGGAGGCTCTATTTTGGACGATAACAACATCGGAACAGTTAACCATATTGATATTAACCAGGAAATGCGTAACTCATACCTGGACTACGCCATGAGTGTAATCGTGGCCCGGGCTTTGCCCGACGCCCGCGACGGCCTCAAGCCGGTGCATCGGCGCATTTTGTATGCCATGTGGGACATGGGCATTCGGGCCAATACGCCCCACCGCAAAAGCGCCCGTATTGTGGGTGAGGTGCTGGGTAAATACCATCCGCATAGTGATACGGCCGTTTACGACGCCATGGTGCGGATGGCCCAATACTTCTCTATGCGCTACATGCTGGTCGATGGTCAGGGTAACTTCGGCAGTGTGGACGGCGACAGCGCCGCGGCCATGCGGTACACCGAAGCTCGCCTGGCCCGTATCGCCCACGAGCTCCTGGAAGACATTGATAAAGACACGGTGGAATTCATCCCCAACTTCGATGACAGTCTGGTGGAGCCAGATCTGATGCCCGCTCGCCTGCCCAATTTGCTGCTAAATGGGTCGGCCGGTATTGCCGTGGGTATGGCCACCAACATTCCGCCGCACAACCTCACCGAGTTGTGTGAAGCCATTGCCTATCTCATCGACCGCTACGACGATATTGACAACGTGACTCTGGACGAGCTGCTGCAGTTTGTGAAGGGGCCAGATTTCCCCACTGGCGGCCTCATCATTGGCAATGAAGGCATTCGCAGTGCCTACGCCACGGGGCGCGGCCGTGTGGTCATCCGGGCCAAGGCCGAAGTGGAGCCGATGCCGCGCAACCCCGAGCGGCAGCGCATCAACATCACCGAAATTCCTTTCCAGGTAAACAAGGCGCTGCTTATTGAGCGGCTTGCCGAGCTGGTAAACAAGGGCGTTATCACCGACATCAGCGACCTGAGGGATGAGTCTGACAAGCAGGGCGTTTCTATTATCGTAGAGCTGAAGCGGAATACGCAGCCGCTGAAGGTGCTGAACCAGCTGTATAAACACACAGCCCTGCAAACCACCTTTGGCGTGCAGATGCTGGCCCTGGTGGACAAGCAGCCCCGGCTGCTTTCGCTGAAGCGGGCGCTGCAAATTCACATCGAGCACCGCATTGAGGTTATTACCCGACGTACCCGGTTTGATCTGGACAAAGCACAGAAGCGGCAGCACATCCTGGTGGGTTTGCTCATCGCCCTGGAGCGTCTGGATGACGTTATTGCCACAATTCGCCAGTCGCCAGATGCAGATACGGCCCGGACGCAGTTGATGGAACGATTTGGCCTGTCGGAACCGCAGGCCATAGCCATTTTGGACATGCAGCTGCGCCGTCTGGCCGCTTTGGAACGGCAAAAAATTGAAGATGAGCACCGCGAAGTGACGGCGCACATTGAATATTTGGAAGGGCTGCTGGCCGACAAGAAGAAAATCCTGGGTCTGATTCTGGAAGATAACAACGACCTAAAGGAAAAGTATGGCGACAAGCGTGCCTCCCAAATTATGATGGGCATGGACGCGGATCTGAACATTGAGGATTTGATTCAGGATGAGGACGTGCTGATTTCGATCACGCAGCGCGGCTTCATCAAGCGCACGCCCGTGGCCGCTTACCGCGTTCAAGGGCGCGGCGGTAAAGGACTCATCGGCATGGGCCGCCGCGAGGAAGATCAGCTGGAGCATTTGTTTGCGGCTGGATCGCTCAACACCATCCTGTTTTTCTCGGACCGGGGTAAGGTGTATGCCGAGAAGGCGTATAACATCCCGGAACTGGACCGCACGGCCAAGGGCACGTCGCTCATGAACATTTTGCCGTTGATGCCGGAAGAAAGCATTACGGCCGCTCTCCCCGTGCACAGTTTTGAAGATGCCGAGTACCTGACGATGATTACCCGCATGGGTAAGATCAAACGCGTAGAAGTGAATGTGTTTGAAAACGTCCGCCCCAGCGGCCTGATTGCCTTGAACCTGGAAGATGACGACAGCCTGGGCTGGGTGAAGCTGACCGAGGGTGAGCAGGATCTCATCATTGTGAGCGAGCAGGGCAAGGGCATCCGCTTTAGTGAGGAAGATGTGCGCCCGATGGGACGTGCTGCCGCCGGGGTGAATGCCATCCGCCTGGACAGCTGGGACCGGGTTGCCGGGGCCGATGTGGTGCTGCCCGGTGAAGATTTGCTGGTGATTACCGAAAAGGGATACGGCAAGCGTACCCCGCTGGAAGAATACCGGCAGCAAAACCGATATGGTCAGGGCGTACGGGCCATGGTGCTGACGCCGGAGCGCACGGGCAAGATTGTTAATGCGCGGGTGGTGACGCCAGGTGATGAAGTGACCTGTATCTCGGCCAACGGCATTATGCTGCGCACGGCCACAGACGATATTTCCCAGCAGGGCCGTTTGACGCAGGGCGTGCGGGTGATGGATTTGCGTGCCGGCGATTTTGTCGCGTCGATAGCCTTGATTCGCACCGGGCAGTTGTCGCAGGTGAACGGGGATGAGAGTGTGAATGGAGAGTCGGCGCAAAATGGGGCCGGAGAAAGTGTGACGGTGGAGGATACGGCCGTCTAACCCCTCCCGCATAAACTTACCCAAGTTATTAAAAGAGCACCGCATTGTGGTGCTCTTTTTTTATTCCTGGGCCAACGCGCGCACGTAAAACCAGCGTCCCTGGTGCCGTTCAAATAGGCTCTGCTCGGTGAAAGACGCATCCTGGCCGTTTTGCCGCAGCGTGGCGTGAAAAGTCACCGTGGCCTGGTTTTCGGCAAGCGGCTCATCAGCCAGAATGTGCAGTCCGATAAACTGGGTGCTCTGGCAAAATGCCTTGATGGCGCGGCGCTGGTTGGCGTTTTCCTGGGCGGAACTGGTGGGTTCGGTCCGTGCGGTTTGCAGGATAAAGCGAACGTTGCCCAAAGCGTAGGCGGCGTACCGGGCGCGCATCAGTTGGGTGGGGGACGGCCGTTGCCGACCGTCATGAAAAGGTTGGCAGCAGCTGGCGTAGGGCTGGCCGCTGTGGCAGGGGCAGTTGATAGCGATTCGTTGGTTTTTCAAATGGGTTCTTGTCCTTTCTCTTTTTCTGCTGCTTGACAACCTGATGATTATCTCCTATTATATCGTCAGACGTAATAATTCGTGAAACGTAATAGTCGGAGGCAACTCATGAGTTTTGACGATATAGGGCGCTTTGCTGACCCCGCACTGCTCATTTTAACCAGTCTGGCCAATGGTCCCCGTCATGGTTATGGCATGATGGAAGACATTGCCGCCTTTGCCGATGTTAAGCTGGGGCCGGGCACA
>CAUJGI010000130.1 GCA_963169155.1 Chloroflexota bacterium | reverse complement strand
TAGGCATTTGCACGCCCGGTTGATACACTTTTTGCCCAATGCGCTGCCGCAAAGTGGCTTTTACCTGTTCAATGTTGGGTTTGGTTTCATCTGGTTGTATCATGATTTAAAAATATATGACAATCGTCACCCAAAAATATGACAATTGTCAGACCTTTGCGGGATATGATTACAGTGTTATTTTACCAAATTCCGGCAATTAACGCTTGTCATGACCAGTGAAATGTGGTAAAACGCGGAAAATTTGTCAGACCTTTGTGGCGAATGTAATTTTCCAGCACAATATCTCATCATTATGACATTAAAAGCCAGCGCTGCAAACCGCTGACACACTCCATAACCAAATTTAAGAGTCAAAGAGGGCATTACAATGAATGAAACCATCAACCAACTCAACCAACGCGTCGCCGCCGCGGAAGAGTCTATTTTGCGTTTCTTCCGCGAAATCGTGGCCATCCCCAGTATGGACAGTGATATCGAAGAAGTGGGCAAGCGCATTGGCGAAGAAATGCGCCAGCTCAACTACGATGAAGTGTACGTAGACAAATACGGCTCCATCGTCGGCAAAATTGGCAGTGGTCCCAAAATCCTCCTGTACGACACCCACATCGACACTGTCGGCATTGGCGATCCCTCCCAATGGGAATGGGACCCCTTTGAAGGCAAGGTAGAAAATGGCATGCTCTACGCTCGTGGCGCGCTGGATGAGAAAAACAGCACCCCCGGCATGGTCTACGGCCTGGCCATGGCCCGTGATTTGGGTCTGCTGGAAGGGTTTACCTGCTACATCCTGGGCAACATCGAAGAGTGGTGTGATGGCGTTGGCTGTGCCGCTTTCCACGATTGGGAAGGCGTACATCCGGACTTTGTGGTCATCGGCGAACCGACCAACATGAAGGTGTACCGGGGCCACAAAGGGCGCATCGAAATGGAGATCACGGCCAAAGGCAAAAGCGCCCACGCCGCCAGCAACTACATGGGCGATAACGCCGTCTACAAAATGCTGCCCGTCATCGACGCCATTTCCAAAATGGAAAAAGATTTTGTGCCACATGCGTTTCTGGGCCAGGGCCGGGTCACCGTTACCCGTGTTTCCAGCGTCAGCCCCAGCACCAACGCCGTGCCCGACGAATGCACCATCTTCATCGACCGCCGCGTCACGTTTGGCGAAACCAAAGAGTATTGGCGTGAAGCGCTCGAAGCACTCATCCCGGAAGAAAACAAAAAAGATTTTGAAATCCGCAAGCTGATCTACACCGAACCGAGCCACACCGGCGCCGTGTACGAATACGAGCAATATTTCCCCGCCTGGGCCCTGGATGCTGACCATCCCTTTGTGCAGGCCGGTGTGGAAACGATGAACGCGCTGTGGAACAGCAAAGACCCGTTTGGTCAGGGCATGTGGGATTTTTCGACCAACGGCAACTACTGGACCGGCAAGTTAGGCATCCCCAGCATTGGGTTTGGCCCCGGCAACGAGATTTATGCCCATGCCGTCAACGAGCACGTACCGCTAAAAGATGTAGTAGAAGCTACCAAATTTTACGCACTGCTGCCCGCAATGCTCAACAGCAAGCTTTAAGCTTACCAAGTTTACAGAGGACCTACCGCTAAATTTCAACTCTCTGTAAACTGTATGGCAAACATTTTTGGAGGATTTTCCATGCAAACAAATTTACGCGGCAAAGATATGATTACCACCCAGGAATGGACGAAAGAAGAGATCGATACCGTCCTGGACGTGGCCCTGGAGTTGAAGCGGAAGCGCGCCCTGAACCAGCCGCACGCCTATTTGCGTGACAAGGTTTTGGCGATGCTCTTTTTCTTCTCCAGCACCCGGACGCGCTCCAGCTTTGAGGCGGGCATTGCCCAGCTGGGTGGCCACGGGGCGTTTATTGACAGCACGACGACACAGATTAGCCACGGGGATACAGCGAAGGAAATTGGGGAGATTTACGGCCGTTACTTCGACGGTATCGCCATTCGCCAATGTGACTGGGATTTCGGCAACCAGTACATCCGGGAAGTGGCCGCCGCGTCGCGCGTGCCCGTTCTCAACATGCAAGACGATGTTTACCACCCGTTCCAAATCCTGGCCGACATGCTCACCATCATCGAGAAGAAAGGCGATCCGCGCGGTTTGACTATCAATGTCAGCTACGCTTACGCCAGCAGCTACCAGAAGCCCATCAGCGTGCCGCAAAGCCTCATCCTCCTGATGACCCGCTACGGCATGAACGTGCGCCTCACCCATCCACCGGAATATAAACTGATGCCCGACATCGTGGAACAGGCCAAAGAAAACGCCCGCCGCCACAAAGGCTCCTTTGAAATCCTGGATGACTTCAATGCTGGCTTCAAAGATGCTGACGTCATCTACGCTAAGAGTTGGGGTGCCATGCTCACCACCACCGACCACCAGGAATCCGCGCGCATCGGCCAGCAGTACACCGACTGGATCACCGACGAACGGCGCATGGCGATGGCCAAAGATGATGCCATCTACATGCACTGCCTGCCCGCCGACCGCAATATCGAAGTCACCGACGGCGTTATCGACGGCCCGCAAAGCGTGGTTTACGACGAAGCCGAAAACCGCCTGCACGTGCAAAAAGCCGTCATGGCGCTGACAATGTCCTAAATATTTAATTAAGTAATTGAGTCATTGGGTAATTTGGCCAGCTGGTCTTACTCAATGACTCAATTACCTAATTCCCAATTACTCAAAATGATTGATTTACAAACCCACAATGCAGAGGCGCTTGCCCGCACCGTCGAGCGCGCCAAAGAACGCAATATTATCATCCCCACCTTCCGCCAAATGCGGAATCCGCAGCTCATTCCCGATCCTGTACGCCACCGTTTACACAACGTGGGGCTTTGGGACTTAAACCCTCTGAATCTTTTCCGTATCACCTGGCACAATGAGCCGTTGGCGCACGGCGGCGATTTTGGCGGTGTCAACTACCTGGAACTGCCGTCGGAACTGACCGGTGTGTCGGCCCGCATCGTACTGATTGTGGGTAAATGGTTCCCCACGGGGGCGCACAAGGTCGGCGCAGCCTTTGGCTGCCTGGCACCCACCCTGGTAACCGGGCAATTCGACCCCACCACGCAAAAAGCCGTCTGGCCCTCCCCCGGCAACTACTGCCGCGGCGGCGCTTACGACTCCAACCTGCTGGCCTGCGAATCCATTGCCATTTTGCCGGAAGGGATGAGCCGGGAGCGGTTTGAATGGCTGGCCAACGTGGCTGGCGAGACGATTAAAACCCCAGGCACAGAAAGCAACGTCAAAGAGATTTTTGATAAATGTTGGGAACTCAGCCGCTCTGGGCAAGATCTGGTGATTTTTAACCAGTTCGACCAGATGGGCAATTACCTGTGGCACCACGAAGTGACCGGCCCGGCGGTAGAAGAAGTGCTCAAGCAAATTATGGGGCCAAAAGACCAATATCGCGGTTTTGTTGTTACGACGGGGTCAGCAGGCACAATTGCGGCAGGTGACTACCTGAAGAAGCTGTACCCGCAGAGCAAGATCGCCGCCAGCGAAGCGCTGCAGTGTCCCACCTTGCTGAATAATGGCTTTGGCGCGCACCGCATCGAAGGCATTGGCGACAAACACGTGCCCTGGATTCACAATGTAAAAAACACCGACATGGTGATGGCCATCGACGATGAGGCCAGCATGGCACTGACGCGGCTGTTTAATGAACCGGCCGGTCAGGAATTTCTGGTTGAAAAAGGGGTGTCGACAGACCTGGTGGAGCAGCTGCCGCTGCTGGGCATTTCGGGCATTGCCAACATGCTGTCGGCCATCAAGTTTGCCAAGTATTACGAACTGACCGGCCAGGATGTGGTGATGACTGTGGCGACGGACTCGATGGAGATGTACCACAGCCGCGTGGCCGAGCTCCGGGAGAGCGACGGGCCGTTTACAGCTTTGGAAGCGGCAGGTGCTTTCCAGCGCCACCTGCTGGGCCAGTCGATTGATTATGTGGAAGAGTTGGGATATTACGGCCGTAAACGCATCCACAACCTCAAATATTACACCTGGGTCGAACAGCAAGGTAAAACCTTCGATGAAATCCAGGCCCAATGGTATGACGACAACTACTGGGAAAGCATCCCCAGCAAAGCAGCTGAAATCGACGCTTTAATCGATCAATTCAACGCAAAAACCGGGCTGCTCCAGGCCTTGTCTTAATAAACGAACAGGTGCGACGCACTTTGGAAGAAAGCACGTTGCACCCGTTAACACCTTTTCAAACTTGTCTAGAGTGAGGTTGACCTTCCTAGTCGACCTCACCATGTTTCATCAGCGCACCATCACAATATTATAGAGCCAAGCCGGGGAGAAGCTTTTTGGTAAACCGCACCAGACGTGAGTCGCCTATAATGTGAATACGGTGTTCGGTTTACTTACTGAGGAGGAGAGAGCGTGCACAAAAACAGGTTTGACAGCGTCTTTTTCCAGCGTCTGTACGATGCGCTGCTGCCGTTTGCGGCCGTTTTGGCGGCGTTTCTCATTGGTGCAGTGCTGCTGCTGCTGCAAGGGGTCAATCCCCTTGAAGCTTACCGGGAATTGTTTATCGGCGCTTTTGGCAACAAAAACGGGCTCTCAGACACATTGGTCAAAGCCATCCCCCTCATGCTGGTGGGGTTGGGCATCGCCATCGCCTTTCGCGGCGGCGTTATCAACATCGGGGCGGAAGGGCAAATTATCGTTGGTTCCCTGCTCACCACCTTTTTGGTGGTGCAAATGGGGGAAAACCTGCCCGCGTTTTGGGGCATTGTCATCGGCATGATTGGCGGGGCGTTTATGGGGGGCGTGTGGGGCGCAATTCCCGGTTTTCTCAAAGCCAGGCTGGGGGTGAACGAAATCCTCAGCACCATCATGATGAACCAGATCGCCATCCAGATTGGTTTTTATCTGCTGCGCGGCCCAATGATTGATCCGGCCGAACTGGCAGCCGGCACCAACATCCCCCACTCCGCCCGCCTGGCCCGACTGTACGATTTGCCCCGCTTTACCGATCTGGCCCAATCCCTGGGCCTGACCAAATCCGCCGAAGAGTTGGGTTTGAGCGGATTTACGGCCGAATTATACGGCGTCCTCGTCGAACCTTCCCGATTGCATTCCGGGCTGCTGCTGGCCATTCTGGCGGCAATTCTCGTTTACATTCTCCTGTGGCGCACCACCATCGGCTACCGCATTCGCTCCGTAGGGCTGAACCCCCACGCCTCGCGCTACGCGGGCATGATGGTAGAGCGCACCATGGTGCTGTCTATGACCCTCAGCGGCATGTTTGCCGGACTGGCCGGAGCCGTCGAGATTTTGGGACTGCACCACCGGATGTTTGAGCCAACGGCCGTTTCCGCCGGTTACGGTTTTTCCGGCATCGTCGCCGCCCTGTTTGGCAAGCTGCATCCGCTGGGCATAATCCCGTCTTCCATTTTATTTGGCGGTCTGCTGGTCGGCGGCGACAAAATGCAGCGCGCCATGCAGATTCCCCAGGTACTCATCACCGCTATTTTAGGGCTGGTTGTGCTCTTTGTTGTCAGCACCGACTATTTCGTGCGCAAGCGGGCCAACCGCCGCGTTTCCGCAGATACCTCAACTGCCCATACAGA
The DNA here is from genome assembly GCA_963169155.1 of Chloroflexota bacterium. Lineage (GTDB taxonomy): Bacteria > Chloroflexota > Anaerolineae > Promineifilales > Promineifilaceae > Leptofilum. Next base: position 3,634 of record CAUJGI010000130.1, on the reverse strand, counting down.
GGATGATGCTCAACTCAACGTGGAGGTGCAGGCATGAACAATGGCGATCTAACGACCCTCACCATCGTTGTGGGCATTTTGCACTCTGGCATTCGCCTGGCCACACCTTACCTGTATGCCGCCATTGGCGAGATGTTTTCGCAGCGCTCTGGTGTCCTTAACCTCGGCGTTGACGGCATCATGCTGATGGGTGCTTTTTTTGGCTTTTTCACCGTGTTTAAGACCGGCAGCCTGCTGCTGGGTGTGCTGGCCGCCGCTCTAATCGGCGGCCTGATGGGCCTCATTTTGTGCGTGGTGAGCATCACTTACCAGGCAGAGCAGGGCATCAGCGGCATTGGCCTCTTCATGTTTGGCCTGGGGGCCTCCAGCCTGTTGTTTAAGACGATGTTGGGCACGGTGGAAGGCATCCAGGGCTTTTCTGAACTGAATTTCTGCCTCACCGACAGCTTTTGCCTGGCCGAGGTTCCCGTCATTGGCGATATTTTCTTCCACCACAGCCTGATGACCTACGGGGCGTTTGCCCTGGTGCCGCTGGCGTGGTGGGTGCTCAACAAAACCACCTGGGGTCTCAAGGTGCGCTCGGTGGGGCAAAACCCGGAAGCGGCCGATTCTTTGGGGGTGAATGTGATCCAGGTGCGGTATACGGCCGTTACCCTCGGCGGCGTTCTGGCAGGCATCGCGGGCGCATCTCTCTCCATTTCCCTGCTGGGCATCTTTCAGGAGAATTTGACCAACGGCATGGGCTTCATCGCCGTGGCCCTGGTTTACTTTGGCAGCTGGAAACCGCTGGGCGTGCTGGCTGGTGCGCTGCTCTTCAGCACCGTCAATGCCCTGCAGCTGTGGGTACAGGTGCTCAACCTCAACATCCCCTCCGATGTAGCCGTCATGCTGCCCTACCTGCTCACAATTATCGCCCTGGCGCTGCCCTTCCGCCGCGCCCTGCAGCCCGCCATGCTCACCAAGCCGTTTACCCGAGGAGAAAACTAAGAGAGATTCTAACCCTCACCCCAGCCCTCCCCCTGCAAGGGGAGGGCTGGGGTGAGGGTTCATAAACAATATTGTTAAGGAGAAGGAAATGAAAAATAGATGGTTTTTACTGAGTTTACTGTTGATTTTCGGTCTGGTATTGGCCAGCTGTGGGGATAGTGGTAGCGAAACTCCACAAACCGACACCGAAGAAACCACCCCTGCCGACACCACAGAAACCGAACCAGCAGAAGAAGCTGTTGTGGAAGAAGTAGAGGAAGAAGAAACGGCCGTTGAAGACATTGCCGCCGAAGCGGATGTAACCGGTATCGCCCAAATCCGCATTGCCGTGGTTATGCCCAGCACCGTTACCGACCTGGCCTGGAGCCAGGCCGTTTACGACTCCCTGCTGCGCCTGCAAGCCGAAGCGGGTGGCCCAGACGTCATGGAAATTGCCTATACCGAGAACATGTTCAACGTTACCGACGCTGCCGCTGCCATGCGTGACTATGCCGCCGATGGTTTCAATATCGTCCTGGCCCACGGCACACAGTACGGCACCTCCATGTTCGAGATTGCACCCGACTTCCCTGAAACCACCTTTGCCTGGGGTACGGCCGTTGACACCGGGGCCGAACAAGGGCTGACCAACGTCTTCGCTTATGAAGCCCGCGCCGAAGAAGGTGGCTATGTGAACGGCGTCCTCGCCGCTAACCTGTCCACTTCGGGCGTCATTGGGGTAGTTGGCCCGGTAGAAGCTGGCGATGCCAAGCTGTACATCGACGGCTTTGTAGCTGGCGCAATGGCGGCCAATCCCGACATCCAGGTCAACGTCTCCTACACCGGTTCCTTTGGCGACACCGCCCTGGCCGCAGAGGCCGCCAATACGCAAATTGCGGCTGGCGCTGATGTGCTGACCGGTTCCGCCCAACAGGTAGTTGGGGCGATTGGCGTCGCCGCTGAACAAGGCGTGCCGTGGCTTGGCACCCAGTCCGACCAAAGCCCCATTGCCCCGGATGTGGTGGTCGCTTCGCAGCTGTACAACTGGGACGGCGTGTTAAGTGACATCATCCGCAAGCATCAGGCTGGCGAGTACGGCGGCACCGCCTATGCCCTGACTTTGGGCAACAGCGGCCTGGTAATGGATTATGCCGATGGTCTGGATGGCGAAGCCGTGGCGGCTGCCATGGTTGCCGCCAACGACATCATTGCGGGGGCCATTGACGTGAATGCGATCATCGCTGGCGAAGCGCCTGCCGCTGCCGATGCCGGGGATGAAGAAATGATGATTGAGTACCCGGAAATCGAGCCGGTGCGCATTGCCCTGGTGATGCCCAGCACCACCACCGATCTGGCCTGGAGCCAATCCATCTACGACTCGCTGGTCATTCTGCAGAATCACTACGGCGAAGAGAACTTTGAGATTGCCTACACCGAAAACATGTTCAACGTCACCGACGCCGCGGCCGCGATTCGCGACTATGCGGCCGATGGCTACGACCTGGTGATTGCCCACGGGGCGCAGTACGGCACCTCTCTGTTTGAGCTCGCCCCGGACTTCCCGGAAACCAGTTTTGCCTGGGGCACAACCACCAATACAGGCGCGGATGAGGGTGTGACCAACGTCTTTGCCTACGAACCCCGCGCCGAACAGGGCGGCTATGTCAGCGGCGTGGTAGCCACCTACCTGACTGAATCCGGCATCATTGGGCTGGTTGGCCCGGTGGACGCTGGTGACGCCAAGCTGCATGTAGACGGCTTCCTGGCGGGCGTGCGCGACACGAACCCGGACATTCAGGTCAACGTCTCCTTCACCGGCTCCTTTGGCGACACGGCCCTGGCGGCCGAAGCGGCCAATACCCAAATCGCCGCTGGCGCTGATGTACTGACCGGCTCTTCGCAGCAAGTGGTTGGGGCGATTGGCGTGGCCAGCGAGAATGGCGTGCCGTGGCTTGGCATTCAAGCCGACCAAAGCCCGGCGGGTGCAGACGTGGTGGTTGTCACCGTCCTGTACGACTGGGTCCCGACCCTGCTGGAGATGATCACCGCCAACCAGGCGGGTGAGTACGGCGGGCGCGTTTTGCAGCTGACGCTGGAAAACGGCGGCCAGACGATGATTTACGCCGACAGTCTGCCTGCGGAAGCAGTTGAAGCCGGTATGGCGGCCGAACAAGCCATCATCGACGGCGCGATTGAGATCGTGGCTGAACCGCGGAATTAAGTTTTAGTTTTTTAGACCTGTCAGGTGCCCAGGAGCCAACCTTATTTGTGAGGCTTCTTGGGGGGCACCTGACAGGTCTTTTCACCCACTCACCCATATGGACCTTGTGATTCGCAACGGCCGTTCCGAACACGGCCAACCTATCGAAGTAGGGATTGAAGCAGGCGTGATTACGGCCGTTTCATCCCCCAACACCCTGCCCTCTGCCGCGCAAGAAATTGATGCGCGTGGTGGCATGATCTCGCCTGCGTTTATCGAATCCCATTTTCATCTGGAAAACGCGCTGCTGTGGGACGGCCTCATCAACCAGAGCGGCACCCTGGAAGAAGCGATTGAAATCTACGCGAAGGTAAAACACGACCTGACCGTGGAAGATATTGTGGCGCGGGCGGGCATTGTGGTGAAAACGGCCGTAGCCAACGGCACGCTCTGGCTGCGCAGCCACGT
>CAUJGI010000129.1 GCA_963169155.1 Chloroflexota bacterium | reverse complement strand
GCTGTGCCAATACCATCTCGCCGCCCGCAATATCTTGCGCCAGCAAATCGACGCGCAGATGCATCGCCCCCAGGTTTTGCGCCAGGTTGTCATGCAGCGTGGCCGCCAGCCGTTCCCGCTCCGCCAGGGCTGCATTTTCCTCAGTTTGCTGTTTAATCGTCTCCACCAGGCGGGCATTTTCCAGGGCAACAGCAGCGGCGTTAGCCAGCAGCGTCAGGGCGCGGGCTTCAGCGGCGTCAAAGGGGTGTTGGGGCCGCACCACACACAAGGCGCCCAGCGCCCGCCCGCCCACTTGCAGCGGCGCGGCGATGCACGACGCGCCGGGGAAATGGGCCAGAAAGCCGCAGTTGGCGCAGCCGCCTGCGGCAATGACGGTTTTATGTTCGTGAATCACGGGCAGGGCGAGTCCGCGGGCGGTAGATTGGCGCAGCCCGAGACAAGCGCTGCCTGCGCCGCTACCGGCCACAAGTTCCAGAGAACGGCCGTCCCCATCCAGTGCGCAAAGTGCAGCCGCATCGCCCCGCATCAGTTCGCGGGTATGGTTGGCGACTGCTTGTAGCAGCTGCGTCGGCTCCAATTCACGCACGATTTCCTGGCTAAACTCAAAAGCGGTGGTTAGCTCCTGGGTGCGCTGGGCTACCTGCTGTTCCAGCGATTGTTGATGGGCGGCAATTTCGCCGCGCATCGTTTCCATTGTTTGCCCCAGCCGACCCATTTCATTATGGGGCAGCTGCGGCACAGACGTATCCAGGCGGCCGGAACCAAATGCCTGGACGACAGCATCTAAGACGGTTAATGGCTGAATAAGTTGACGGCGCACAACATTGTAACCCCAGGCCAACAGTAAAAATGCAGCGACCAGGAAAATGAATTGTACCCAACGCAAACGATTGATTTTGGTCTGAGCCAGCAGTTCATAGGTCGTGACGACAGCATCAAGTTTAAAGAGCAGGGTCTCAAAATCAGTTTGCAGGCGAACCTCATTGATTGGCGGAGTTAACTGGTTTGTAAAAACGGGCCAGATGATGGTTAGTTCACTTAGTTGGGCTTGAAGGGAGGGATAGGATGGGGGAGAGAGTGTTAGGGAACGGCCGTTACCATCCACCACTTCTCCCCCTTCAGAAAAGGTTGTCAACGTTTGCTCAAAACGATCTATCGTTTGCCTGAGTTCCGGATTGTCAGGATCGGTGAGTGCCAGCCGTGTCATTTGCTGCAATAACATGCGCTGCCGCCCGGCCAGGTTGATGATAGCGGCGTCGTTTTGCTGGGTTTGCACCAGCCGGAAGGTGACGGCTACTGAACTGAGAACCAGCAGCAAAAATCCCAGAAAACGGCGCTTAATTGGACGCGCAAAGAGCTGTTATTCATGTGACGACAATCATACAATCAAAGTCCGTGTTCTGACAATTGGTTGTTGGTTGGTTGTTCAATTAACAAGGTGGGGTGATGGCGTCTCGCTGATGCGGCCGGGCAGTGATAGCCAGGCAAGCCAGTAAGGCGGGCGCTTTGCTGGACACAAAACCGCCGATTGGAGCATCCCCCCGGCGGATTTCTATCCCGCCAAACAAACGAATTTCTAAAACGGCCGTCATTGCTTGCTCCAATAAATGATCTCTAAATGATCGCTTTTTAAGATAGAGAAAGATTAACACAGATGCGGGCAGATGGAAATAAAGCATGGACAGGGATATGGGAAAACGGCCGTTGCAGTATCACAGCTTCATCCTCACCTTGTGGACAGAAGGCGGTGCGCTGCCCAATGCCCCGCCTGTCTGGCGTATCAGCCTGCAAGACCCGCGCACATCTGAACGGCGCGGCTTCAAGGATTTGGCGGAGTTGGTGCGCTTTTTGGACGGGCGGACGGCCGTGCCGCCGGAGGAATCGCCAATGGATGAATAAAGCAAAAGCGGCTGTGAAATTTATCGTCTAGCTAAACTCATTTGTATTTTACATAAGGAGAGAAACATGAACAATCAATCCGTTATTCGTTACGGCGGCATCGCTGCCATTCTGGGAACTCTGCTCATCTTTGGCGCTGATGCTGTCCCTGTACTGTTACCCATCGGCATACTGCTGACGGCGGTGTTTTATTATGCCCTGTACAAATCTACCGGTTCGTCAACTTTGGGTCTGGCCGCGATTGGTTCCACGGTGGTGGGGTCTCTTGGCTTGTTCTTCATCGGCATGGATCCGTCCATCCTGTTTAACATCTTTTTGGCGCTTGGCTTTACGCTGCCTGCCTTACTGGGAGGTTTGGTTGCCAACGGCAAGGTCAGCTTCCCGCGCATCTCGGCGCTGATCGGCATGATGGGTGGTGTGCTGGGTATCGCCAATGCAATTGTCAATATTTCCGGCGGCGGGGATTGGACTAACCTGACCAACCCAATGCTGAAACTGCTGAGTGACCTGACCTATTACCCGGCCACATTACTCGTCGTGATCTGGCTGGTGTGGCTGGGGGTGCATTTTTTGCGGGGCAAAACGGCCGTTCTGCAAAGCGCGTAGTTTCGTCGAACGTAAACTGCTGTTTCGTCCAAGTTGGCGATGGGTGATTGAACCAATCTGTACACGTGGTAGATGATGAAAAAACGGCCGTTTCTCCTTCCGCTCCTGCTCATCCTGGCCTGCCTGTCGGCCGCCTGTGGTCACACGGCTCCCAACGAAACCACCATCAAGATGGAAGCGATGCGCTTTTTGCAAGACGAAATCAGCGTCACCGCCGGGCAGCCCGTTACCCTACGCCTGGTCAACCAAGATGGCTACGCCCACGCCTTCGATATAGACGAATTCGACATTCACACCCCCTTGGCCGCCAACGAGACCATGGATGTCGTTTTTGTCCCCGATAAGCCGGGCCGTTATACCTTTTACTGCGGCTCGCCCGGCCACCAGGCGGCCGGCATGGTCGGGGCGCTGATTGTGAAACCAAAACTGTCAGGTGCAGCGCACCATAAAAGTGCGCCGCAAAATGGAGATAACGATGTATCACTGGTTAGTCTTTTTACACGTCGCCGCCACCCTCGGGTTTATGCTAACTCATGGCGTGTCGGTCAGCATTGCCTTTGCTTTGCGGCAAAAGTGCAGCCCAGAACGGGTGCACGCCCTGCTCGAATTGTCGGCCAATTCATATAAAGGAATCTATCTCTCCCTGCTGGCCCTGCTGGTCAGCGGCGTCGCCGCCGGTTTTATGGGCCAGTGGTGGGGCGCCGGCTGGATTTGGGCCTCACTGCTGCTCCTGATCGCCATCATCGTCGCGATGGCCATCCTGGGCGGGAGCATCTACAGCCAGGCGCGCAAGGTGGCAGGCTTACCGTACAGTGAAAGGGGAAAACCGTTCCCGGCAGAGCCGCCGCGCAGCCCGGAAGAGGTTGAAGCACAGTTAGCCCGGGCAAATCCGATTCTACTCACCGTCATTGGCTATGGCGGCATCCTGTTGATTCTGTGGCTGATGATGTTCAAGCCGTTTTAACAGCCAGGTACAGATCGCTTTGGAGTGCGCATATCAAATAAACGATCTCTAAATGATAGTTCATTAAACTGGAAACAAAATCGGTTCAAGGAGAGAAAACATGATTGGTAACATTTTGATCTTATTGGTAGTGATTGGTCTGGTTGTCTTGTTTGGCTGGCTCACCTACCGGGCGGTGCGGGCCAAGAAGCTGTGGGTGAAAATCGTGGGTGGGCTGTTGGCTGGCTTGGTGATGCTGGTGTTAACGGCCGTTGCCTTCTTCGGCGGTAAGGAGTTGGTCACTGTCTATTCACCCAATGAAATGCCCGTGCGCGACCTCCAGGTGGCCGGTACGCCAGAACAGGTTGCCCGGCGGCGAGTATCTCGTCAATCTTAGCTGCATTGGCTGTCATGGCGCAGTGGACGCCAACGGCAACCCCAGCGGTGAACTGCCGCTCAGCGGCGGCTGGGACATTACCGCCGCCGAAGGATTTGGCTTCGCGGGCGACATGGTGACTGAAAACCTGACGCCTGGCGGTAAGCTGGCGGGGTACAGTGATGGCGAACTATTCCGCGTGCTGCGCTATGGCCTCAACCAGGATGGGGATCTGCTGGCGTTTATGCCGCTGCTGCCCTATGCCCAGTTAAGTGACGCCGATACGGAAGCAATCATCGCCTACCTGCGCTCGCAACCGCCTGTCGAACAGCCTGTAACCACCGGCGATAAACTTACTTTTGTGGGCGCTGTTTTTTATGGCGCTGGCATTTTTGGCACACCAGACCCAGGAACTGCCAGTGTTACCGCGCCGCCGGAGGGTATTACGGCCGAATACGGCCAATACGTCGCCAAGTTTTATGCACTACGCACTACGTTAAACAAAATCCTCATGAAATCCTGTAGCCGCTCTATTCTCTAACTGCTTTTTCAACGTCGGCCAATCGGGAGCAACGGCCGTATCCACCACCAACTCAAACCGTTCACACAACACATCCACCTCCACCCGCCACGCATCTATGAGCTTAAAGTGCGTTTGCACGGTGGCCACCGCTTCTGCTGCTAAAGACTGTTCTCCCAACAAGCCCAACCATTCCACAAAACCAAGCAAGCAAAGTGTACACAGCCCTGGCTCAGCCAACTCATCCGCCAAAGCAAGCGCTTCGGCCATACATTCAGCCGCCTTCGCCCGCTTGCCAGCATAATAAGAAGCCATCCCCAACGTAATCAGCACCTGCCCTTTACGCCAGCGATCATTTGTCAGGTAAGCCGCAGCGATGGCTTCTTCTGCCACAGCAATCGCGTCATCATAGCGCCCCTCTCTGAGAACGATCCCGGCAATCATCCCCTGCACCGTAGCATTTAAAGATAAATCGCCGGCATCTCGATTCACTTTCAACGCTTCCCGAAAGAAATGGAGTGCGCGTTCCAAATCATCGCAATAAAAGGCAACAAACCCTTGCATTTGCAGCAATGCGGCGCGTTGATAAGGAAATGGGAAATCTCCCAAAGCGGCCAAGCTCAACTGGGCATAACTGTCGGCTAAGGACATCTCACCTTGACGAATTGCGTTTTGCGCTAAAGTAAAGTTGACCAAAAAGCGTATGGCCGGTTGCCCAGATTCCTCAGATGCCTGCAA